>NZ_CALAYQ010000199.1:0-28734 GCF_937894855.1 uncultured Zoogloea sp. | reverse complement strand
GGTGACTGGAGTTCAGACGTGTGCTCTCCGATCTCCACAGGCTCGATGCGCCCAGCAGCCATCGAAGTGAAGGATTTACTATGACCAACATTGTCGTGTGCTCGTTCTACACCGACGACGAGTATTACCGCTCCGAAGCCGAGGCGCTGCGTGCCGACCTCGAAAAACTGGGTGTCGACTATGTGTTGGAAGAAATCGTCAAGGAACCAGGCCAGGACTGGGCCGACCTGTGCCGCAAGAAAGTGCCATTCCTCGACTCGGTGTGTGAACGTTTCCCCGACTCGCGCGTGTTCTGGATTGATGTGGACTGCCGTCTGCTGTCGTTGCCCGACTTTGTGCGCGAATCCAGTGCAGACATCATCGGATTCCAGCGCGGATTCGGTTCCGCTCTGACCATCGGGTACGGCAACCGAACCCGTTTCTGGGAGCCCTGCTTCTGGGGTGTGGCCGCGACGCCTCAGGCCCGCCGCATGATTTCAGAAGCCGCCGCGATGGAGAAGGTCTCGACGATCAAGGCCACCGACGACTATTTCTTCGAGGACGGCTGGCGTCAAAACGTCGACTCGCTCACCTTCCAGATCATCCCGTCGTCCGCGGTGGTCGGAAAGGGCGACCCGTCGCTCAACGTCGAGTCGTTCTTCGTGTTCGGGTCGTCGGGGAACGTCGCCGAGAACAGCATCGTCTGCCGGGTTTCGGGGAGCTTCGAGCAGATGAACTCGATATCGGGGATGAAGCCCATGTCGAGCATCCGGTCGGCCTCGTCGAGCACCAGCGTGGCGAGGGCGTCGAGCTGCAGGCTGCCGCGGGAGAGGTGGCCCATCAGCCGGCCCGGCGTGCCCACCACCACGTGGGCGCCGTGGGCGAGGCTGTCGGCCTGGGGGCGGATCGGCGAACCGCCGCACAGGGTGAGGATCTTGATGTTGTCTTCAGCGCGGGCGAGGCGGCGCAGCTCCTGCCCGACCTGCTCGGCCAGCTCGCGGGTGGGGCACAGCACCAGGGCCTGCACCGCAAAGCGGCGGGCGTCGAGGCGCTGGAGGAGCGGCAGGCCGAAGGCGGCCGTCTTGCCGCTGCCGGTCTTGGCCTGGGCTATGAGATCGTGGCCGGCCAGCGCCACGGGCAGGCTGGCGGCCTGGATCGGCGTCATCGCGTGGTAGCCGAGGCGGGCCAGATTGGCGAGCACCGCCGGCGGCAGCCCGAGCGTGTCGAAGGGCGCCGCGGCAATGGCGGCGGGGGGCGGAATAAAGCTGGGGTCGGAGCCGGAAGCGTCGTCCGGCGGCGGGAGCGGCGTGGAAGTCATGCCGGATTATCCCGCAAAGCCGCCCCGCGCGCCCCGAAACCGGCGGGGCGAGGTGTCAGTAGCCGGAACCCATGCCCAGCCGGGCGCGCTCCCGGGCAAGGCGCTGCTCCAGGCGGGCCTGTTCGCGGGCTTCTTCCGCGCGATCGCGGGCTTCCTTCTGCTGGCGCTCCCATTCGGCCTTGCGGCGGGCTTCCTCTTCGGCGCGCTCCACGCTGTTGGTGATCTGATCGGCGTACTGCTTGCGCTCGGCCAGGGCCATCTCGTGGCGGCGTTCGGCCTCGCGGCGTTCGTATTCGGCGCGACGCTCGGCCTCGGCCTGCTGATAGGCCTCGCGGCGACGGCGCTCCTCGGTGGCCTGGCGGGCGATCTCCTCGTCGGTGAGATCGCCGTATACCTGCCGCCGCTCGGCCGCCGCGGCGCGGGCCTGGGCCGCGTTCATGGCGCCGTTGTCGGCCGGGGACATCTGGCGGAAGGCAAAGATGGACATGAAGATCTGGATGCCCACCGCCACCGCGAGCAGCCCGCCGATCACGGTGAGCATGGTGCGCAGGGGCGGGCGCGGCTTGAAGACGCGGGGCGGCGGCAGATCCACCGGCAGCACGCCCGCAGGCACGCCAAGCCCGGGCGGCAGCTCGGGCTGGGTGGGCGCCAGGCTGGCGTCGTAGGCGGCGCGCCGGCCGGGGTCGGACAGGATCCAGCAGGCCTCCTTGACCACCTTGATCTGGTTGTCGGCGTCCACCTGGTCCATGCCGTGGGGGCCGGACTGATAGTGGCGAACCAGCCGGAGCTGGGCAGCATGGATATCGGCCTCGGTTGCCGTGGGTGGCAGTCCGAGCAGATCGTAGAGTGTGGTCCTGGTCTTCATGGCAGGCGTGAAGGGGAAATACGCATTCCGGGCCGATTATAGCGACGTGCTGTGCCGCAACTTTACGGCCCGGTGCGATTTTCTGCTACGCGCTTGTGCACTGCATTACAGATACCCCAGGTGGCGCGGCAACCACAGGGCGATGTCTGGCACGAAGGTGACCAGGAGCATGGTGCCGGCCATCGCGGCGATCATCCACAGCACCCACGGCACGGTGGATTCCATCGTCACGTTGGCCATCCGGCAGGTGACCATCAGATTGACGCCCAGCGGCGGGTGGAACTGGCCCAGCGCCATGTTCATGGTGATGATGACCCCGAACCACACCAGATCCCAGCCGAAGTGGGTGGCGATGGGCACCAAGAGCGGCAGGAAGATGAAGTAGATCGAGATCGCGTCGAGGAACATCCCGGCGATCAAGAGCAGCAGCTGGATCGACAGCAGCATCGGGATCTCCGACAGCCCGGTGCCGAGCAGCGCGGCGGCCAGGTGGTCGAAGGTGCCGAGGGTGTTGCTGCCCCACGCGAAGACACTGGCCAGCGCCACCACGGTGAGGATCACCGACGAGATCTCGGCGGATTCCACCAGCACGCCGTACACATCCTTCCAGGTGAGCGAGCGGTAGATCACCATGCCCACCACCAGACCGTAGAACACTGCCACCACCGCCGCCTCGGTGGGCGTGAAGAAGCCGCTGCGCATGCCGCCCAGGATGATGACCGGCGCCGCGAGGCCCCAGCCGGCGTCCTTGAGGCTCTGCCAGAAGGGCGGGCGATCTTCATCCACCTCGGCCTCGAAGCCGTGCTTCACCGACAGCGCCCAGGCCACCAGGATCAGCGTCAGGCCCGACAGGATGCCGGGGATCATCCCCGCCGCGAACAGCGCCGGCACCGACGCCTGAGGCACCAGCAGGCTGTAGATCACGAAGGCGATCGACGGCGGGATCAGAATGTCCGTCGAGCCCGCCGCGGCGATCACCCCGGCGGTGAAGGAGCGCGGGTATCCGGCCTTGAGCATCGACGGGAGCATCACCGCCCCCACCGCGGCCGAATCCGCCGGGCCGGAGCCCGAGATGCCGCCCAGGATCATCGCCACCAGGATCGCCACGATGGCGAGGCTGCCGCGCCGCTGGCCGACCAGCGCCGATGCAAAGCGCACGATGGTCGCCGCCACGCCGGCGCGCTCGAAGATGAGGCCGGCGATCACGAAGACCGGGATCGCCATCAGCGGATACTTGGCGATGCCGGTATAGACATTGGTGGGCAGCGACAGCATGCCCAGGTCGGCGGCGGCCACCACCGCCACGCCGGCGAGGCCCATCGCCACCGCCAGCGGCACGCCGGCCAGCATCAGCCCCGCAAAAAGCCCGAAGAGCAGCCAGTCCATCACTTGGCCCTCCGCAGCAGCAACGCCACGAGGCGCAGCACGATCAGCATCGACAGCACCGGCAGCCACACCGTGTACCACCACTGGGGCACGCCCAGCGACGGCGACGTGACCTCGAAACTGTAGTCATCCCAGGCCATCAGCACGCCATACCAGGCCAGCAGCCCGAACATCACCAGCGAACACAGCATCGCAAAACGGTGGGCCAGCGGCTTGATCGCCGGCCAGCGATCGACGAAGAAGGTGATCGCGATGTGGTGGTTGCTGGCAAAGGCGTGGGACGCGCCTACCAGCGTCATCACCACCAGCAGCGCCACCGAGATTTCCTCGGTGAAGGCGAAGGAGATGTCGGTGAAATAGCGCACCAGCACATTGGCCATGGTGAGCAGGCACAGCACGCCCATCGAGGCGGCCATCAGAAAGCGCTCGATGGCGCCAAGGGAGAACTTGCCGCCTGGGGCGGTCTTGTCGGGTGGGGACATGAGGGGAGGGAAAATCGTGGATGGAGGGAGATCAGGGGCCGAACGATCCTGCAGGTCGGACTTCAGTCCGACAAACGCCTCGTTCAGCCCGCGATGTCGGACTGAAGTCCGACCTACAGGGGCAACCGGCTCAGCGCTTGGCGATGGCCGCTTCGGCCTTCCTCACCAGATCGGCGCCGATCTGCTTGGACCACTTGTCGTACACCGGCCGGGTGGCCTGCACGAAGGCGGTGCGCTGCTCGGGGGTGAGGCGGGTGACCGTGACGCCGGCCGCCTCGATCTGCTTGAGCACCGCGTTGTCGGTGCCGGCGATGCCCTTGCGGGCCTTCTCCACGTTCTCGCGGCCGGCCTGCAGGGCGGCCTGCTTCACGGCCTCGCGGTCGGCCGGGGTCCAGCTGTTCCACACATTTTTGTTCACCACGAAGATCAGCGGATCGGCCACGTAGTGCCACAGGGTCAGGTGCTTCTGGCCGACGGTGGGCAGCTTGGCGCCGACGAACACCGACAGCGGGTTCTCCTGCCCATCCACCGCGCCCGAGGCCAGCGCCGGCTGCGCGTCGGCCCAGCTCATCTGGGTGGGGTTGGCGCCCAGCGCGGTGAAGGTCTCGTTATAGAGCGGCGAGCCCACCACGCGGAACTTCATGCCCTTCAGGTCGGCCGGGGTGGCCACCGGGCGTTTGGAGTTCGACAGCTCGCGGAAGCCGTTCTCGCCCCACGCCAGCGGGATCACGTCGCGCTTCTCGAGCACCGCGAACAGCTCCTTGCCCACCTCGCCCTGGGTCAGCACGTCCATCGCCTTGTAGTCGGGCATCAGGAAGGGCAGCGAGAAGAGGTTGAGCTCCTTGATCTGCGGCGACCAGTTGATGGTCGAGCCGATGGACATGTCGATCACGCCCTGGCGGATCGCGGTGAATTCGCGGGTCTGGTCGCCGCCTACCAGCGAGTTGCCCGAATACAGCTTGATGTTGATGCGGCCCTGGGTCTTCTCCTTCACCAGCTCGATCCAGCGTTCGCCCGCCTGGCCCCACGGAAACGCCGTGCCCAGCGTGGTGGACAGCCGGTACTCGGCGCGGTAGGCCGGGGTCTGCGCCTGGGCAAGCCCGCTCCCCAGCACACACAGCGCACCGGCGGCGAGGGAAAGGACGGCAAGACGGCGACGGGCGGGGGTTGTGGGTTGCATCGAAGCGCTCCTGGGAAGGGAAAGAGGCATCGATTATCCGAGCCGGCCGGGGTGCGGGGCAAGCCGCGCAACGCCAGCGGGATGGCCGCCCCGCCCGCCGCCTCAGAAATTCAGCGTCGCAAAGCACCGGGCGGCGGCCATCGAATCGAAGCGCCGGCACGGCACCCGCCCGCGGCCAAAGCGGTTGAAGGCCTCGATCAGCTTGTGGATCACCGGGTGATCGCCCACAAAGGCAATGCGGATCACCACGTTCCGCTCCAGCGCCACCACCGCCCGCATCGCCATGAACTCGATGTCATCGTCCAGCACGTCGATGTCGATGGCGTCACGAAAGTCATGGATGCCATAGCGCAGGCGGTCGATCCGCTCGTCACCCTGGATCTGCGCGGCGGACACGTCCAGGTCGTCGATCGTCACCACCCCCGACAAGCGGCGCACGACCCCCGACCCCTCCCACTCCACCTCGACCAAACCCCGCCCCTTCAGCATTAGCCCGATGACATGGGCGGGCAGTGTACTCAAGGGGGCACGCGCCAACAACGACAAACAAATACCCACAGCCTATAAAGGGGCTTTAATGCACCCAAAACGGGTAACTACGGAGCGACCATCCGCCCCCGGGCCTCGGTCAGCACGCCCTTCCCCAGCAGCAGTCGCCGCATGCTCGCCGCCAGCCGCAGGCCCAGCACCTCGTCATCTGCCCAGGCGAAGGCGTCGATCTCCGGCAAGCGCCGCCCCGTGCGTTCGTCATCAAAAAAGCTCGCGCACACGCACGCCTCCGGCCGCGTGGCCACCGAATCGGTGCCCACCGCAAACAGGTGCAGATCCTTGCCCCGGTAATAGGCATGCCGCCCCAGGTCCACCAGCCGATCCGGCCCGAAGACCAGCCCGAACTCCTCCCGCGCCTCCCGCAGCGCGCACGCGATAGGCGTCTCACCCGGATCGATCAAACCCTTGGGCAGATCCCAGTGGGTGCTCCCGGTGGAATGCCCGACCAGCAGCTCACCCTGTTCATTGATGACCAGCAGACCGCAGGAGAGAAGCGTGGAAGACATGGGCAGCGCATCGCAATGAAAACAGGCGCCCATTCTGGGGGATGACGGGGCGGGCGGGAACCGGCAGAAGCGGCATCCCTCAGCTGCGCGGCTCGAACTACTACGTCAGCAGGCCTTCGATCCAGTCCCAACGCTTATCCCGCACCATCACAAACCGGCAGCGGCCATCGGAAAGATTCGCCCACAGGCCACCGATCAGACGATCATCTTCAGCTGCGTTCCAGCGATCGGCGCCTTTGTATTCCACTGCCAGCACGGGCCCCGGCTGACCATCTACGCCCGGCAACTGGCAAAGGAAATCCGGGTAGAAGCGTCCATCTGCCTTCTGCAGAAAGAATGCGCAGCCTTCACGCCGCACCAGATTGCGCACCCAGAACTGGATGCGGCCCTGCAGGGCCAGCATATCCAGCTGGCACGCACACTCAAACTCTTCCTTGCTGTCGAAATCCCCGATGCGCCCATAGAAGTGCTGGCGGAAATCGAAGACGCCGAAGCGGCCGTCGTAGTCCCGGCTCGGCGCATAAGCCTGGGTGTGAAACTCGAACGCGTACTGATCGGACACCACCACCCGGCTGGCCGCCGCCTCGCCGAACAGCGTCTGCTGAAACGCCTTTCCCACCGCCTGTTTGCGCAGCGCCCTGATGCGCGCCTCCAGCAGATTGCGCAGCAGGAACTTCTGCAGATTGGCCCGCGCCAGGGAGAACCCATCGCGACTCAGCAAATCGGCCAGCCACGCTGCCACGAAGGCCTGCTTGCTGGCATGGGTCAGCGACGGCTCGGGCAGATTCCGGCAAAGCCATGTCGCGAGCCGTAGCGCATCCCAATGTTCGGGCTGATAGACCAGCCCCAGATCGCGCTGCAGTTCCGGAAGGAAGCGCGACACCACGTGTCCACTGCCATCCACATCGATCTCGCCGCCTTCCGACACCTTCAAGCCCGCGCCCAGAACGGACAGATCGTCCGCCGACGGCGCAGCGTCGTAGGGCGACAATTCCCACGGGTACTCCAGCACCTCGGGGTCGTCGAACAGCTGCAATTCGCCCTGCACACGCAGTGCCAGTTGTGGCACCCGGAAGCGTTCGCCCAACTCTGCCGGCGTCTGGAAAAACTCGATGGCGGTCGTGCGGCTCACCTCGGCGGCCTCCACGATGGCCTGGGCTGCCGACTCCGAACTGACCGATGCCTTCAGCACCTCCGCCTCGTCCTCGGTGAGGGGCGTGCTGATCGTCAGCGTATTGAGCTTGCCGTCCCAACTCACCTTGTCCCGCACCGCTTTGGGCACGCTCTTCAGGTTGGGCCTTTCCGACAAGGGCACGACCACCGGCTTCACCACCACGCGTCCGCCATAGCCCTCAAGATCAAGCCGCGACTGCTCCGCCCGAGCGGCAGTCACAAAGTCGGCCACCTCGCGCCGCTCAAAGCCGGCGCCGGCCACCAGGCGGTCGCGCAGCGCGCCGGCCGTCTCGGCAAAGTTGCGCGACACCACAAACGCGTAGGACTGATTCAGCGCCTTCGCCTGACGGTGGCTCGCCCCCGGCTGACGCAACACGCGCCCCAGCAATTGCTCGACCGCCGTCGCCGACGACAGCGACGCCATGCTCACGAGAATGTAGGCAAACGGGCAATCCCAGCCCTCGGCCAGCGCCTTCTGGGTGATGACGAACTTCACCGGACAGGCGGGATCGGCAATGCCAAGTCTGAAGCCGACGTCGATCTGCTCCAGCCCCTTCTCCTCACCGGTGGCCACCACAATCTCGGCGGGCGGAATACCGTGATTGGTGATCAGTTCGTTCCGCACCCGCTCGAAATCCAGCGTCTCAACGCCGGCGCGGCGCGGCTCAGACTGGATCAGCACCAGCGGTCGCAGATAGGCGGCGCCCCCGCGACGCTCCTCGTCGGCCAACTGCTGCAACGCCTCCCGGCGGCCGATGGCGTCGGCCAGGCATTGTTGCCAGTTGGGCTCGGTCTCCAGCACCACCGGCAACTTGATCATCTCTTCCGCCTTCAGCTCGGCAGCCGAGACGCTGTGCAGCACGTTGCTGGGCGTGCGCTCCATGTCCGGGGTCGCGGTCAGCTCCATCACCCCGCTGGGGCGAAAGCGCGCCAGCATGTCGAAGGCCAGCTCGGTGCGGCTGTTGTGGGCCTCGTCCACCACCACAAACGGCCGGCGCAGCCGCAGCACGTTTGCCAGCGAATACGGCACCGTGCGTTCGCCGCCCTCGCCGTCGCAAAGCAAGGCGCCGCGCTGCTCCGGCGACAGGTTGTCGAAGTGATGCATCAGCGCCCCGCTGCTCTGATACACCTTGCGGCATTCCTCCTCCTCCACCTGGAAGGCCTGGCGTGTCGCCACGATCACCGTGGTCGACGTATCCAGCGTGGCGCGGGTGACGCTCTTCGCCTCGTCCAGATCCATCACCGTGATCGGACCGGCCTCGCGCAGGGCGATGTGGTACGGGTGATTGCGATCTTTCAGCGCCTTGATCGTCTGCTCGCGGATCGGCTTGCTCGGCACCAGCCACAACACCACACAATGTTCGCTACGCAGCAGATGGGTATTGACCAGCGCCACGCTCTTGGCCGCCAGCCAGGTCTTGCCGCCGCCGGTGGGCACCCGCAGACAGAAATACGGCATGTCGGCCGGAAATCCCGCCAGCGGGTTGTACGGATTACCGCGCCCCCACAGCCGCTCGGTGGTGGCGGTAAAGGCGATCGACGCCGACGGCAGCTCATGGCAGGCCTTGAAGTAGGCCTCCACGCTTTCCAGCACCTGCTGCTGGTAGGTCTTGGCAGCAAACGCGGTCATGGGGCTTTTCCGTAGGGCACGGCAGGCTCTTGCACGCCGGGCGTGCCGGCATCCGGGCGGATCGTTTCGATCACGCCACGGCGGCTCACCACGATGGCGGTGCCGGTCTGGCGGGCAAGCTCCCGCGCGCGCTGGGCGGCGCGCTGCAGGGCCTGGGACGACAGGCGCAGATCGGCGTCGCGGGCGTTCTCGATGGGTTGCTTGTTCATGGCTTTTCGCTCCAGTCCAGCAGCAGCGGGGTGCTGCCGGCGTTGTCGTACAGCGCCCACGCATCAACCAGCGGGGCGTACAGGTGCTCGAAGTTGTGCAGCCCGGCTGCAAAGCGGCGGCGGATGGTGGCTTCCGGAATGTCGTGGCCGCCCTGCAGCACCCGCTGGGCCACGCGGGCGATGGCCTCTTCGGGGCTGTCGAGCTTCAGGAAGATCAGCTTCACCGCATAGCCCGCCGCCTGCCAGGCCTGGATGTGGGGCACGTAGCCGCGCCCCGACAGGGTGGTTTCAAAAGCGAAACTCTCGCCGGCGGCAAAGTGCCGTGCCAGCGCCTGCAGCATCAGCCGCCCGGCCTGCACCGCCGCGGTGTGCGGCGCAAAGGGGGCCAGGCCGGCGGCGATCAGGTCGGCATTCACGAACACCGGGCAGCCCGCCTCGTTGGGCAGAAACTCCCGGGCAAAGGTAGTTTTGCCGGCCCCGTTGGGCCCGGCGATGATGATGATCTTGCGCCCCGGCTCCACGCTCACAGCTCCAGGGCGTAGGGGGTCTGCTTGAAGGTGATGCCCTCTCGGGCGGTGCGGCTGCCCAGGCGGTTGGCGGCGGCGTAGATCACCTTGGGGCCGGCAAAGGGGGGCAGCACGTCGAGCACCGGGCCGGTGAGCACGTTGCCGCCGGCCACCGACTTGTCCTTGAGGATGCCGTTGTACAGCAGATAGATGGCCCGCCCTTCATGCACGCCCAGCAGGGGGCTGTCGGCGCTGCCGGTGTAGCCGCTGCCGGTTTCGGCAAACCACACGAATTCGGCCAGCTGGGCAAAGCGCACATCGCTGCGGATCTGGCCGTCGGCGTCGAACAGGGGCTCGGCAGACAGGCGACAGAACTGGAAGCCCCCGCCCAGGCCCGCCACCGCCTGCCCCTTGGCGTTGGTGTAGCCCCCCGCCACGCGGCGGACGCGCTGGGCGGTCACGTCCTCGGCGATCTTGCCGTCCATCTCCACCAGAATGAAGCGCCGATTGCCGCCATCCTCGGCGTTCTGCTTGAGCACGGCGTGGCCGGTGGTGCCGGAACCGGCGAAGGAATCGAGGACGATGGAGTCCTTGTCGGTGGAAATTTGCAGGATGCGCTGGATAAGCAGCGAAGGCTTAGGTGTTGCGAAATCTGATACCGAAGGAATGTCGTGCAGCACTTCGCGCAGTTCCTTGCGCGAGCCATCGGTGTGGCCTGCAAATTCGTGCGGCCACAGCGTTTGCGGTACCACCCCATCATTGCGGAGCAAGTGTTTGTAGCGCTTGTACGCAGGCACTTTGCCCTTGCCGTCCTTGCCCCAATAGATCAGACCCTGTGCCACATGGCGTTGATGCTCTTCCTGCGAGTAGGCCCAGACGCGGGTGCGCTTGGGCCAGATTTCTTCGCCCGTGTTGGGATTGGTGACGGGGTAGTACAGATTGGGGCGTTCTTCGGCTGTTTTGGCGCAGGTATAGTCGCTATTACGAAATTGCCCTTTTTCATCTTCATATTTGTACTGGCTGTCTTTTTCTTCCCCACGCGGCAGCAAGTTGCGCTGCCAACTGGGCGATCGCTGATAAACCAGCACAAAATCGTGCATTGGGGCAATTGTTTTGTGATCGTTGGATACGGCGTATTTCTTTTGCCAGATGACCGTGCCTACAAAGTTGCGAGCTTCAAAAATCTCATCCATCAACAACCGCAGCGACGCCACCTCGTTGTCGTCGATGGACACAAAGATCGCCCCATCCTCCCGCAGGAACTGCTTCAGCAGCACCAGCCGGGGGTACATCATGCACAGCCAGCGGTCGTGGCGGTCGAGGGTCTCGCCTTCCTTGCCCACCACCTCGCCCAGCCATTTGCGGATTTCGGGGCTGTTGACGTTGTCGTTGTACACCCAGCCTTCGTTGCCGGTGTTGTACGGGGGGTCGATGTAGATGCACTTCACCTGCCCGGCGTAGCGCGGCAGCAAGGCCTTGAGGGCATGAAGGTTGTCGCCCTGCACGATGAGGTTGCCGCTGTCACGCCCTTCCCCATCGCCGCAGGCAAACGCCGGCACCGGCTCGAGCAGGCGGAAGGGCACTTCCTTGTGGTGTTTGACGACGGCGTCCTTGCCGATCCAGTTGAGCGTGGGCATTGCGGTGATCCGTTGATTACGGGGCGCGCTGCCGTGGGGGCCGCGCCCGGGTTCGATGCGGGCATTCCGGGCCGGGGCGGTGCGCTGCTCGCCAGGGCCGGGAACGAGGTCGGGAATGTATCAGGTGCACGGGCCCGGCGGGGCGCGGGGCCAGCGGATTGGGGTGGCCGGATTTCAACTCAACACGGCTTTTTGACCAACCCATAGCGCAAGCCCATTTCCCTGTAGGTCGGACTTCAGTCCGACAGCGCAGCTTGAGCAGGCAGGGGTTGTCGGACTGAAGTCCGACTCCCCATGAGAATCGACGAGAACGACGGGTTACCACTCGATCACGAGTGATTTTCGCTCGTGATCGAGTGCCTGCCCCTCGTGATCAGGCAATCGCTGCCCGATCACGAGGGTCGATTGCTCGATCTCGACCATCCTTTTAGAGAATCAGCATAACCTTTATGAATAATCGAGTAGGTCGGGTTAGCCCGCAGGGCGTAACCCGACGCATATCGGCGGCAGGATGTCGGGTTACGCCCTGCGGGCTAACCCGACCTACGCGACTTACCAGGCAGGGGATGTCGGACTGAAGTCCGACCTACAGGGCCTACAGGACCTACAGGGATGCAGCCGTCCGGTGCCGCAGCAAGCCGGATGAAGAATATTTCTGCCACCCTGTCGATTCCGCCCGCGGTCATCCGTCGTGGTGATGAAGCCGCACTCCGCGGCGCAGTTGAGGAGAACCCCATGCGATTCATGATCATCGTGAAGGCCACCGCCGAGAGCGAGGCCGAAGTCATTCCGGCGCCGGACGAGGCGCTGCTGGCGGCCATGGCGGCCTACCACGAGGAGCTCGCCCGGGCCGGCGTGCTGCTCGATGCCTCCGGGCTCAAGCCCAGTTCACAGGGCTGGCGCATCCGCTACGATGGAAGCACGCGCAGCGTGATCGACGGGCCGTTTGCCGAGACCAAGGAGCTCATCGCCGGCTACACCCTCATCCAGGTTCGCAGCCGCGAGGAGGCGCTGGAGTGGAGCCGGCGCTACCCCAACCCGGCGGGCGAGGGCATCGCCACCGAGATCGAGGTGCGCCCCCTGTACGAGCTGGAAGACTTTGCCCCGTCCGATGCCATCGAGCGCTTCAAGACCATCGGCCTGCCCGAATGAGCCGGCCCCCCAACGGAGACTGCCATGACCCAAGCCATCCCCCCCGGCATGACCGCCGTCACGCCCCACCTGGTGTGCCGCAACGCGGCGGCCGCCATCGAGTTCTACAAACAGGCCTTCGGCGCGGTGGACTGTGCCCGCCTGCCCGCCCCGGACGGGCGGCTGATGCACGCCCTCATCACCATCGGTGGCGCGCCGGTGATGCTGGTGGATGAGTTCCCCGAGCAGGGCTGCCAGGGCCCGCTGGCCCTGGGCGGCTCGGCGGTGACGCTGCACCTCTACGTGGCCGATGTGGACGCCACGGTGGCCCAGGCCGTGGCCGCCGGCGCCACCGTGACCATGCCGGTGGCGGACATGTTCTGGGGCGACCGCTACGGCCGGCTGCTTGATCCCTTCGGCCACCACTGGTCGGTCGCCACCCACGTCCGCGATCTCACCCCCGAGCAGATCACCGAAGGCTTCAAGGCCGCCTGCGGAGGCCAGTGACATGCCCTTCATGCTGCTGATCGTTGAGCTCCGCGGCCAGCGCGCCGCCACCCCCAGCGCCGAGGCCCACCGCCGCTACGACGCGATGATGGCCTTCGGCGCCGGGCTGGCCGAACGCGGCGTGCTGATCCGCGCCGAATCCCTGCGCCCCGACGAGCACGCGGTGCGCATCCGTCGCAGCGCCCCGGCGGCCGCCCTGGCGCTGGTGGACGGCCCCTTCGCCGAAGCCAAGGAGATGGTGGGCGGCTTCTACCTGCTGGACGTGGCCACCCGCGACGAAGCCGTGGCCATCGCCCGACAATGCCCGGCGGTGGATTTCGCCACCGTCGAAGTGCGCGAATGCGCGCCCTGCCACGTGCTGTAAACACCCGGCCTGTAGGTCGGACTTCAGTCCGACACGACTGCCGGATCAGGCCACGATGTCGGACTGAAGTCCGACCTGCAGGTCTGTTGCACGGTGCAGGCCGCCCTTAGAACCTTCCATTGCCCCAAGGACCCCGCCATGAACGACGAATCCCTCATCCGCGCCAGCCTTACCGAATGGCAGCAGGCCTTCTGCCGCAAGGACGTGGACGCCCTGATGGCCCTCTACGCCCCCGGCGCGGTGCTGTTCGACGCCATCCCGCCCTTCGTCGACGACGTGGCCGGGATGCGCCAGAAGATCATCGGCTGCCTGCCCTACTTTCCCGACGACACCGCCATCGAGACGCGCAACCTCGCCGTCACCGTCGGCGCCGAGCTCGCCACCGCCCACTGCCTGTGGCACTTCACCCAGCTGCCGCCGGGCCACCCGGCCGGGCGCCACTGGTTCCGCAGCTCCACGGTGTGGCAGAAGCAGCCGGACGGCCGCTGGCTGATCATCCACGACCACTGCTCCGCCCCCTTCAACCCCTACACCGAGCGCACCGTGCTCACCCCCGACGCCCAGGCCGCGCTGGATGCCGCCCCCGAAAGCTGCGGCGGCGGCGCCAACCCGGTGGGCTGGTTCGAGATCTACGTGGCCGACATGGACCGGGCGAAGGCCTTCTACAGCGCGGTGTTCGGTTTTGAATTCACCCGGCTGGAGAGCCCCATCGACCTGTGGGCCTTCCCGATGCAGTCCATCGGTTCGGGCGCCGGCGGCGCGCTGGCCAAGATGGACGGCTTCGGGCCGGGCGGCGGCGGCAACAGCGTGCTGGTTTACTTCAGCTGTGCCGACTGTTCGGAGCAGGCCGATCTGGCAGCCCGGCATGGCGGCGAGGTGGTCAAGCCCAAGTTCTCCATCGGCGCCTACGGCCACATCGCCATCGTGAAGGACAGCGAGGGCAATCTCATCGGCCTGCACTCGATGGCCTGACCCCGGGAGAAAACCATGCGCTACACAGGAAGCTGCCACTGCGGCAAGGTCGCCTTCGAGGTGGAAGGCGAACTGAAAGAGGTGATCGACTGCAACTGCTCGATCTGCCAGCGAAAGGGCGCGCTGCTGTGGTTCGTGCCTCGGGGCGCGGTAAAGATGCTGACGCCCGACGCCAACCTCAAGACCTACACCTTCGGCCCGGCGCGCATCAAGCACCGCTTCTGCCCCGAATGCGGGATCCACCCGCTGGGCGAAGGCAGCATGCCCGACGGCACGCCGATGAGCGCCATCAACGTGCGCTGCCTGGATGGCGTCGACCTGGCCGCGCTGCCGGTGCGCCACTTCGACGGCCGCTCGATGTAACCCCTGCCAACGGAGGCCACCATGGTCGACCAGCTCTTCATCAACCTGCCGGTGGCGGACCTGCCGCGCAGCATCGCGTTCTTCACCGCGCTGGGCTTCACCATCAATCCCCAATGGACCGACGACACCGCCGCCTGCGTGGTGCTGGGCGAGAAGCACTGCCTGATGATCATGGTGGCGGACCGCCTCGCCACCTTCACCCCCAAGCCGGTGAGCGACGCCCACACCACCACCGAGGTGCTCAACTGCCTGTCGCTGCCCAGCCGCCAGGTGGTGGATGACATGGTGGCCACGGCGCTGGCCCACGGCGGCACCACCTGGAAGGCGCCGGAGGACCACGGCTTCATGTACGGCCACGCCTTTGCCGACCCGGACGGCCACATCTGGGAGCTGGTCCACTTCACCCCGCCGCCGGCCCAGTGAGCGAGGCCGACACCCGCCGGGCCATCGAGGCCATCTGGCATCTCGAGGCCGCCCGGGTGATCGGCCGGGCGGCGCGGCTGGTGCGCGACGTGGGCCTCGCCGAGGATCTTGCCCAGGACGCGCTGGTGGCCGCCCTCGAAACCTGGCCCGAGGGCGGCGTGCCCGCCAACCCCGCCGCCTGGCTGATGACCGCCACCCGCCACCGGGCGCTGGATCACCTGCGCCACGCCGCCCTCGCCGCCGGCAAGGCCGGCGAGATCGGCGCCGAGCTGGATTTCCAGCACGCGCTCACCAGCGAAGCGCAGCTTGAAGCCATCGACGCCCGCCTCGACGACGACATCGGCGACGACCTGCTGCGCCTCATCTTCACCGCCTGCCATCCGCTGCTCCCGCCCGAGGCCCGCTCGGCGCTCACCCTGCGGGTGATGGGCGGCCTCACCACCGACGAGATCGCCCGCGCCTACCTCAAGCCCGAGGCCACCATCGCCCAGCGCATCGTCCGCGCCAAGCGCACCCTCGCCGCCGCCCGGGTGCCTTTCGAGGTTCCCCGGGGCGCCGAGCGACAGGCGCGGCTGGCATCGGTGCTGGAGGTGATCTACCTGATCTTCAACGAAGGCTACGTGGCCACCGCCGGCGCCGACTGGATGCGCCCGGCCCTGTGCAGCGAAGCCCTGCGCCTGGGCCGCGTGCTGGCCGGGCTGATGCCCGACGACGGCGAGGTGCTGGGGCTGGTGGCGCTGATGGAGATCCAGGCCTCGCGCCTCGCCGCCCGGGTGGCGCCCGACGGCCAGCCGGTGCTGCTGGCCGACCAGGACCGCCGGCGCTGGGATCGCCTGCTGATCCGCCGCGGGCTGGACGCCCTCGCCCGCGCCGAAGCCCTCGCCAGCCACGCGGGCCACCTGGGCCCCTACGCCCTGCAGGCCGCCATCGCCGCCTGCCACGCCCGCGCGCCGCGGGTGGAGGACACCGACTGGGCGCGCATCGTGGGGTTGTACGACGCGCTGGCGCAGATCGTCCCGTCGCCGGTGGTGCGCCTCAACCGGGCGGTGGCGGTGGCCCGCGCCTACGGACCCGAGGCCGCGCTGGAGCTGGTGGATGAGCTCGCCAGCGAACCGGTCCTCGCCCGCTACCACCTGCGCCACGCGGTGCGCGGGGATCTGCTCGCCCAGCTCGGCCGCGGCGCAGAAGCCGCAGTGGCTTTTGAAGAAGCCGCCCGCCTCACCCACAACGCCGGCGAACGGGCGGTGATGCTGCGAAGGGCGGCAGAGGCGCTGGGAGGCTGAGCCCAACCACCCCTGTAGGTCGGACTTCAGTCCGACATCCCCTGCCTGGCGAATCTCCTCTGATCAACCCGTGTTGTCGGACTGAAGTCCGACCTACAGGACAACCTACAGAAGCAGGACCTTACCCACCCGCCGGGCCGTCTTCGGCGATGCGCCCATCCACCAGCCGCACGATGCGGTCGCAGCGGGCGGCGAGGCGGGGGTCGTGGGTGACGATCAGGCAGGCGCAATTGGCCTGGCGGTTGAACTCGCGCAGCAGCGCGAAGATCTCGTCGGCGGTGTGGGTGTCGAGGTTGCCGGTGGGCTCGTCGGCGAGGATCAGCCGCGGCTTGAGGGCCAGCGCCCGGGCGATGGCGACCCGCTGCTGCTGGCCGCCGGAGAGCTCGGCCGGCTTCTTGCGGGCGTGGGCCTTAAGGCCCACCGCGTCGAGCAGTTGCAGCGCGGTGGCCTCGGCCTCGTCGTCGGGCCGGCCGCGGGCGATGATGGTGGGCATCATCACGTTCTCCAGCGCGCTGAAGGCCGGCAGCAGATGGTGAAACTGGAACACGAAGCCGATGCTGCGCCCGCGAAGCTGGGTGATCTCGGCTTCGGAGAGCGTGGCGGTGTCGCGCCCGGCGATGGACAGCCGCCCGCCGGTTGGCCGCTCCAGCAGCCCGATGATGTTGAGCAGCGTGCTCTTGCCCGAGCCCGACGGCCCGATCAGCGCGGCAAACTCGCCCTCGGCCAGCGCAAAGTCGATGCCGTGGAGCACCTCGGTCTCGACCGGCGTGCCGACGTTGTAGGCCTTGGTGAGGCCGGCGAGCTGGATGACGGGGGCAATGGCGCTCATGAGCGGATCGCCTGCACCGGGTCCATCCGCGAGGCGCGGCGGGCGGGGATGAGGGCGGAGGCGAGGCCGACGACGGTCGCCACCAGGGCTGCCATCGCGATGAAGCGGGGTTCGAGCTGGGCCGAGAACAACGGCGAGCCGTCGGCGTTGCGGTAGATGCGGGAGAACACCTGAAGCAGCGTGAAGGCCAGCAGGCTGCCCACCACCGAGCCCACCGCCCCCACCAGCGCGCCCTGGATCAGGAAGACCTGCAGGATCGCCGAGCGGCTGGCGCCCATCGCCCGCAGGATGCCGATCTCCTTCTGCTTCTGCACCACGCTCACCACCAGCACGCTGGCGATGCCCAGCGCCACGATGATGGTCACGAAGCTGCGGATCAGGTTGTTGGACACCGTCTGGTTGCGCAGCGCGGCGAGCAGCTGGGCGTTGGTGGTCATCCAGCTATCCACGGTGAGGTTGGTGGCGGCGCGCAGGCGGTCGGCGACGGCCTGGGCCTCGAAGATGTCGGCCACGGTGAGATCCAGGTTGGAGATGCCGCCGGGCAGGTCGAGCAGGCTCTGGGCCAGCGGCAGGGTGACGAACACCCAGCGCCGGTTGAGATCCTTGTTGCCGATGTCGAACACGCCGCCCACCACCAGCAGCTCGTCGCGGCCGTTGGGCAGCATCACCCGCAGCTTGTCCTCGAGCCCGATGCCCAGATCCTTGGCGAGCTCGCTGCCGATCACCGCCCGCGGGCCATCCACCGCAAAGCGGCCGGCGACCATGTATTCCTCCATGCGCACGATGCGCCGGTAGCGCTCGGCGTCCACGCCCATCAGCGCCACCGACTTGTTGGCCTGGCCGCGCACCGCAAATGCCGGCCCGGTGGCCACCGGCGACACCGCGGTGACGCCCTCCATCCCCGCCGCCAGCCGGGCGATGTTCTCCCACTGATCCACCGAGCGCAGGCGCTGGGCGCGGGGTTCGATCACCGTGGCGTAGCCGTCGGCGTCGATGGCGCGGCGGTTGGCTTCTTCGAGGGGGCGGATCACCACGTGGGCCTGGCTGCCCAGCACCCGGTCGACGATCTGCGCCTGGAGCTGGGTGATGAGCTGGGTGAGGAAGACGATCACCGCCACCCCACCGGTGGTGCCGGCGAGGATCAGCAGGGTCTGCATCCGCCCCTCGCGCAGGAAGCGCAGGGCGACCATCGGGGCAAAGGGCAGGCGGAACTTCATCGCGCGACCACGCCCAACAACCCTGTAGGTCGGACTTCAGTCCGACAACACCGCCACGCCGACCCACCTGCAAAGCCAATCGCGTCGTGAGGCAGATGTAGGACTGAAGTCCGACCTAAAGGCTGGCCTGCGGATGCGGCACATCCCGTCACTTGGTCATCCCTTGCGGAACCTGCAGGCCGCCGACCTTGGGTTTCCTGGGCGGGCGCACGCGCACCTTGTCGCCTTCCAGCGCGCCGGAGGCCGGCAGGATGGCCTGATCGCCATCGGCAAGGCCGGAGGTGATCTCCACCTGACCGATGCCGGCAAGGCCGATGCCCACGTCCACCCGGGTGGCGACGCCGTCGCGCACCGCCAGCACCCACGGGCGCGGGCTGTCGGCCTCGCGCACCGCCTCGGCGGGCAGCACGAGGGTGGAATCCTTGTGGCCGGTCACCGTCTCGACGGACACAGTCATGTCGGGCCGCAGGAAGGCCGGCGGCTTGCCGACCCGGAAGCGGATCTCCACCGTGCCGCGCTGGGGGTCCACCGCCGGGGCGAGGTAGTACAGCTCGGCATCGAAGGGCTGGCCGGGGAAGGCATCGGCCACGCCGCCGGCCTTCTGGCCGATCTTCAGGAAGCGCAGGTTCTTCTCGTCCACCGTGGCGTAGATGCGCGTCTCGCCGGCGTCGGCGAGCTCCAGCAGCACCTTTCCGGCGGCGGCCACGTCGCCCGGCTCGGCCTTGCGGGTGAGCACAGTGCCGGCTGACGGGGCGGTGAGGGTGAGCAGCGCGGCGCGGGCCCTGGCGTTGGCGAGCTGGGCGCGGGCCTGGTCGACGCGCGCCCGGGCGGCTTCGCGCTCGGTGCCGCCGGGCACCTGGGCGGCCAGCTGGGCGCGGGCGGCATCCACAGCGGTGGCGGCATTAGCGGCGTTGCGCAGGGCGTCGTCCACCTTGGACTGGGCATAGAAGCCCTGGGCGACGAGGCGGCGGGCGCGCTCGGCCTCGGCGTTGGCGACCTTCAGGTTGGCTTCGGCCTGGGCGAGCTGTTGGGCGGCCACCGGCTGGCCGAGTTTCTCCACCTGGGTGAGGCGCGCCTCGGCCTCGACGCGGGCGGCCTCGGCCTGGGCGACCAGCGCGGCGGCATCGTCGGCGCGCAGCCGGGCCAGCACCTGGCCGGGGGCCACCACGTCGCCTTCGCGGACGGTGATCTCGAGCACCGTGGCGGCGATCGGGCTGCCGATGGCGATCCGCGCTGGCGTGGCGATGCGTCCGGTGGCGACCACCGACTGGGTGAGCGGCGCGGTTTTCACCACCGCCACATCCACGTCACGCCCGCGGGGCCACAGCACCGCCGCGGCAATGGCGCCGGCCGCGGCCAGCGCCAGCATCAGGCCGCGGGCCTTCACGCCGGGTCGGCCAGCAGTTTGTCGAGCAGGGCGTGGAGCTTGGGAAAGTCCGGCGCACCTAGGTACTTCTGGACCACCCGCCCCTGCTTGTCGATGAGGAAGGTGGTGGGCGTGAGGCGCACGTCCTCGAAGCCCTTTGCAGCGGAACCGTCGGTGTCGAGGGCGACCTTGAAGGGCAGGGCGTTCTTGGTGGCGTAGTTGCGCACGTAATCGGCCGGGTCGTAGCTCATAGCCACGGCGACGGTCTCGAAGCCCCGCGGGGCGAACTTGTTGTAGGTGTCGACCAGCTGCGGCATCTCGGCCACGCAGGTGGTGCAGGTGGTAGCCCAGAAGTTCACCAGCACCACCTTGCCGCGCAGGGCGGAGAGCGGGGTGGTCTGGCCGTCGAGGGTCGTGAAGCGCACGTCGGGGGTGGCGGGCTGGCTGCATCCGTCAAGGAATGCAACGAGCAGCACAGGGGCGACGAGGCGCGTGATAGCCTTGAGAAACATCTTTTTGTTACCGCGTTCGGCTTAGAGGAGGTTTTGCGATGCGTGCGATTCTGAGAGCTTTGGTGCTGCTTGTCATCTGTTCCCAGGCCTGGGCGCTGAGCCTGGCCGACCTCACCGACAAGGACGCCTCGGGCGGACTCAAGGAGGCCCTCGTGCAGGGTGCCGGCAAGGCCGTTGGACAACTGGGCGCCGACGGCGGTTTCCTCAACAACCCGAAAGTGAAGATCGGCCTGCCCGATAGCCTCGCGCCCCTGGAGGCCGGCCTGCGCGCCATGGGCCGCGGCAAGGATCTGGACGCCCTCATCAACAACATGAACCGCGCCGCCGAGCAGGCCGTGCCCAAGGCCAAGGCGCTGCTGGTGGATGCGGTGAAGAAGATGAGCGTCGAGGACGCCAAGAAGATCCTCTCCGGCGGCGACGATGCCGCCACCCAGTATTTCCGCGAGAAGACCTCCGCCCAGCTCACCGAATCCTTCCTGCCCACGGTGCGCGAGACCACCAGCAAGCTGGCCCTGGCCGAGCAGTACAACAAGCTCGCCGGCAAGGCCGGCGCGTTTGGCCTCGGCAAGGGCGACGACCTGAAGATCGAGAACTACGTGACCCGCAAGGCGCTGGACGGCCTCTACCTGATGATCGCCGAAGAAGAAAAGGCCATCCGCAAGGATCCGGTCGGCGCCGCCGGCAACCTCGCCAAGAAGGCCTTCGGCGCGCTCGGCCAGTAAGCCGCAGGGGCCATGCCCGACGCCGCGCCACCGTCGCCCGTCCGCCTGCTGCCGCTGGGCGACGCGGCGCTCACCGTCGAGTTCGGCTCGGCCATCGCCGACCCCATCCACGCCCGGGTGCTGGGCTTTGCCGGGGCGCTGCCGGCCCTGGCCGAACGCCATCCGGGCATCGTCGAATGGGTGCCCACCTTCCGCTCGGTGACGATCCATTTCGACCCGGATCGGGTCGATGCCGCGCAACTCGAAGCCGACCTGCTGGCCCTCGCCCGTGAAGGCCACGAAGCCAGCGCCAGCGGCACCACCTGGACGCTGCCGGTGTGCTTCGACGCCGACTGCGCACCCGATCTCGCCGACGTGGCCGCCGCCAGCGGGCTCACCCGCGAGGCGGTGATCGAGCTTCTCTGCGCCACCGAATTCAAGGTTTACATGCTGGGCTTCCTGCCCGGTTTTCCGTACATGGGCGGCCTGCCCGCGCCCCTCGAGATGCCCCGCCTCGCCACGCCCCGCCTCAAGGTGCCGGCCGGCTCGGTAGCCATCGCGGGGCGGATGGCGGCGGTCTATCCGTGGGACAGCCCCGGCGGCTGGCGCCTCGTCGGCCGCACCGCCACCCGCCTGTTCAACCCCGACAATCCCGATCGCCCGGCCCTGCTGGCCGCGGGCGACCGGGTGCGCTGGCAGGCGGTGGGGCGCGACGCCGTGGCCTGCTGACGCTCAGACACCCAGCCGGCGGCGACGCAACAGCCCGGCCAGCCCAAGCCCGGCGAGCGCGAGGGTGCCCGGCTCGGGGATCGCGGTGATCTTCAGGAGGTAGTCGTTGCCCCAGCCGGTGAAGGCGTCGGAAGCGTTGATGAAGGTCAGCGTGATCGGGAGCGACTCGAAGCCGCCACCACTCAGCGCGCTGGCATTCGAGTCGGTGAGGATCGTGGTCACCGTGCCCAGGAAATCATCGAAGAGGATGTCCTCTTCGTACAGCGTCAGATACAGTTTGATCGGCAGGTGGCTGAACGCCGTCGGGTTGAGGTCCGTCACCGAAAACGTGACCGTCACATTGTTGCCGCTCTCGGCGTAGCTGACGTTCGTCAAGGTGGGGCCGGCGCTGGCAGCGGTCGTCGCCAGCGCCAGCGACACCGCCGCGGCAAGTTGCTTCATCATGATTTGTATCTCCCTGAATGTCATTCGGCAGGCGTTTTCCGGCCGAAGGGGTTCGATACCCCTACTTGCAGCGTAGTCATTCAGAATTCTGACCGCCCAAAACAACTGTGAATTGCAGCAAGCACCCGACTACGCTCCACCTCGAATCCCCCGGCCTCGGCGTGTCGATCCAGGACCGCGGCCGCGTGGGCCATCGCAGCATCGGCGTGCCGGTTTCCGGCGCCCTTGATCCGCTGTTCCTCGCCGCCGCCAACGCGCTGGCCGGCAATCCGCCGGATGCCGCCGGGCTGGAAGTCCTGCTCGCCGGGCCGCTGCTGCGGGCCACGGGCGGGCCGGTGCGCGTGGCGCTGGCGGGCGAGATGGACGCCCGGCACATCGACGCCGCGGGCGAACGCCGGCCGGTGGCGGCGTGGTCGACGGTCACCCTGCAGGACGGCGAGCGGTTGCAGGTGGGCAGCCCGCGGGGCGTGGGCTACCTGGCGGTGGAGGGCGGCATCCTCACCCCGCCCCAGCTGGGCAGCCGCGCCACGTATACCCGCGCCGGGCTGGGGCTGCCGCCCGCGTTCCTGCCCTGCGCTCCCTTCACCGGCGACGCCACCGAATGGGCCGCACCGGCGCCGCTGACCCATCCGGACGGGCCGATCCGGGTGATCGCCGGGCCGCAGATCGACCACTTCGACGCCGCCGTGCGCGAGGCCTTCGCCAGCGAAACCTTCACCCTCACCCCCGAGCGCGACCGGATGGGCCTGCGCCTTGCCGGGCCGCCGCTCGCCCACAACGCGCGGGGCGCCGACATCGTCTCGGACGGCGTCACCCCCGGCACGATCCAGGTGCCCGCCGACGGCCGCGCCATCGTGCTGCTGGCCGACTGCCAGACGGTGGGCGGCTATCCCAAGCTGGCGGTGGTGATCCGCGCCGATCTGCCACGCCTCGCCCACCTGCAGCCGGGCGATGGCCTGCGCTTCCGGTTTGTGGATGCCGCCGAAGCGGCCGCCGCCCGCGCCGACGCGGCCCACCGACTGGCAGAATGGATCGCCGCCCTGCGCCCCCGGGGCACGGCCGGCACCGACAGCGCCGCCCTCCTCGCCGCCAACCTGGCCGGCGCGGCGATCCGTGGCGACGAAGACGACATCGCCCCCCAACCCTTCACCGCAAACCCCACCCCATGACCCGCACACTCAACCTCAACGCCGATCTGGGCGAGAGCTTCGGCGCCTGGACGATGGGCAGCGACGCCGAGCTGCTCGCCATCATCGACAGCGCCAACATCGCCTGCGGCTTTCATGCCGGCGACCCGCTGGTGATGCGCCGCACCCTGCAACTCGCCAAGGCCGCCGGCACCGGCATCGGCGCCCACGTGGCGTTTCCGGATCTGCAGGGTTTCGGGCGCCGCCCGATGACGATCCCGCCCGCCGAGCTGGAGGCGATCATCCTCTACCAGCTGGCCGCCCTCGACGGCATGGCGCGGGTCGAGGGGCTGGCCCTGCGCCACGTGAAACCCCACGGCGCCCTGTCGAACATGGCCTGCGCCGATGCCGCGCTGGCCCGCACCGTCGCCAGTGCCATCAAGGCCTACAACCCGGCGCTGATCCTCCTCGCCCCGGCGCTGTCCGAGCTCTACAAGGCGGGCGAGGCCGCCGGCCTGCCGGTGGTGGCCGAAATCTTTGCCGACCGGGCCTATCTGGACGACGGCAACCTGGTGCCGCGCAGCCGGCCCGAGGCGATGATCCACGGCGCCGCCGCGTCCCTCGCCCACGTCTCGGCCATGCTCGACGAGCAGGCGCTGATCTCTGTGAATGGCAAGCGCCTGCCCACGCCCATCGGCTCGATCTGCGTGCACGGCGACGGCCCCGACGCGGTGGCCACCGCCCGCCATCTGCACGACGAACTGATCCGCCGCGGCTATCAGCCGGCGCCGCTGTAGGCCCTCAGTCGGGCCGCTGGCCCGTCGTCACGGGTCAGTCTGCCTTTCGGGGGCCGCGCACCCACAGCCCGATCAGCATGCCCGCAACCAGCGGCAGCGCCGCCAGGCTGCCGGCACCGACGGCCACCACTGCCGGGCCGGGGCAGTAACCTGCCAGCCCCCAGCCGATGCCGAACAGCGCGCTGCCCACCAGCAGGCGCCGATTCACCGGCCGGTGGCCCGATGCGTGGAAGGGCTCGCCCGATGCGCTGCGCCGGGTACGCCGGCCAAGGAGCAGGCCGAGGCGCGCAACGCCGATGCCGCCCACCATCACCAGCGCGAGGGACGGGTCCCAGGCCCCGGCCAGATCGAGAAAGCCCAGCACCTTGGCCGGATTGCTCATGCCCGCCACGATGAGGCCGACGCCGAAGATGAGCCCGGCGACGAGCGCCCCCGCCAGCGGGATCAGGGGATTGCGGCCGGAAGCCGCCGGGGCGCTCACAGCCCGACCCCGATGAGGTGGCGGGCGATGAACACCACCGCAAAGGCCGTGCCCATGAACACCGCCACCGCCGCCAGCGAGCGCGGCGACAGCCGGGCGAGGCCGCACACCCCGTGGCCGCTGGTGCAGCCGTTGGCGAGCCGCGTGCCGACGCCCACCAGCAGCCCGGCCACGAACAGCCGGATCACCTCTGCGCTGCCCTGCCCGGCCGGCGCAAACTCGCCGATACCGGGCGCCACCCAGCCGAGCACCGCCGGCGCCGCCAGCAGGCCCGCCACGAAGGCGAGGCGCCAGCCCCGGTCGCCCGGCCGCCAGCGCAGCCCGCCGAGGATGCCGCTGATGCCCGCCACGCGGCCATTGACCAGCCACAGCACGCTGGCCGCCAGGCCGATCAACGCGCCGCCGGCCAGGGCGCTGCCAGGCGTGAAAGCCGTCCACGCGATGCTCATACCAATCTCCATCCGCTTACAGCGCCCATGTGTAACCCACCGTCAGCACGTCCTCGCGCAGGTGGTTGCTGGCCTCACCGCCGCCAAAGCCGGCCGGGATCGACCCGTCTCCCGACACCGTGACCTTCGGCGCCCGGGTGTAGGCCGCGCTGAGCTCGCCCCCCGCCAGCCGGTAGCTGGCGCCCAGGCTGAAGTGGTTGCGCACCACACCCGGCGCCAGGATGTTGAAGAAGGTCTGGCTGGACGGCACCGGCTGCTGGGCCCGGCTCGCCCCGGCCCGCAGGGTGAGGCGCTCATCCACCGCATAGGTGGCCCCCAGCTTGACCACCGAGATGTCTTTCCAGCCGAAGCCGGCGCCGTTGTCTGCGCCCAGCTGGCCGCCGCTGAACAGCACTGACAGCGGGTTGCCCACCGATCTGACGCTGCCGTACTCGATGCGCTGCCAGTCGGCCGCCAGGGTCAGGGCCGGCGACGCCTGCCAGGCGACACCCACGCCGTAGGAGGCCGGGATGTCGAAGCCGCCGTGGCCCTCGAACAAGCCCTTGTAGCGGTCGAACTCGCTCATCTGGATGCGCGACGACCAGCTCGCGCCCAGCCGCACGGTCGGCAGCACCTCGCCGATCCAGCCGAGCTTGAGGCCCCAGCCGGTGGCGCTGTCGTGGCCGCGGTCGGTCACCGAGCCCGGGGCCGACGACACCGCGGCGTTGTCGAAAGGCGACAGGCCCCGCGCCGCGAAGCGCTGGTAGGCGAAGGTCACCGCGGCGCCGATGGCATGCCCCGGCGCCGGCCGGAAGGCCACCGACGGGGTGACGAAGAGCTGCGCCAGATCGATGCCGGCCTTGCCGGTTGCGCCGTAGGCCGCAAACGGGTTGCGGTCATAGTCGGTGTTCATCCCGCCGTTGCCGTACACCGCCAGCCCCAGCGCCAGCTCCGGCGACACCTGCCGCGCGTAGCCCAGCCCGGGGATGAAGAAGTTGCGCTTGCCGTTGGCGGAGTAATCGCCATCTGCGCCATAGGCGTTGCCGTGGATCGAGGCGCCGCGATCAGGACGGAACAGCGAGGCCTCCACATCCAGCCGGTTGCCGACGAAGGCCGTGCCGGCCGGATTGGCGGCCGCGGCCAGCCCGTCCTGGGGTAGGGCGATGCCCACCCCGGCCACACCCTGACTGCGCACGCCGTAGCCGTGGGAGAAATATCCATTGGTTGCCGCAGCCGCGAGGGGCCAGCCGACGACGGCCAGCCCGACGAGCAGGGCCGGTGTTACGAGTTTCATGGTGAGTTTTCCTATCCGGAGAGATGTTGGGATCGAACAGCCGGCTGCCGGCGCCGGAACATCCCGCCGGCAGCCAGCCCTTTGGCCAGACCTTACCGGCGCCCCTTGGCCGGATGAACCAATAAAACCTTCGATGTTTTGCAGCAGCAGCCGAAATTGTTCTGCAGGAATTCCGTTAAAGCTGCACGGGCGCGGTATTGCGACACGCCCCCATGCCAGACTGATGAAACCAAATGGCGCCGCCCGCAACCAAAGCACAGAGCAGCGATCAGCGCCAATCAACCCGCCGGAGATCCACAACCATGGACAACGTGGCCCACATCCCGTCCTACCTGTCGGCCGAGCATCTGGGGCCCTGGGAAACCTATCTGGTCCAGATCGACCGGGTCGAGCCCCATCTGGCTGCCGACCTGCGCCCGCTGGCGCCCATCCTCACCCGGCCGAAGCGGGCGCTGATCGTAGACGTTCCGATCCGCCTCGACAACGGTGAAATGGCACATTTCGAGGGTTATCGGGTGCAGCACAACCTCGCCCGCGGCCCCGGCAAGGGCGGTATCCGCTACCACCCGGACGTGACCCTGGCCGAGGTGATGGCCCTTTCGGCGTGGATGACGGTGAAGAACGCGGTGGTGAACGTGCCCTTCGGCGGCGCCAAGGGCGGCGTGCGGGTCGAACCCAAGACGCTGTCGCTGGCCGAACTGGAGCGTCTCACCCGCCGTTACGCCAGTGAGATCAACATCTTCCTCGGGCAGGACAAGGACATCCCGGCGCCGGACATCAACACCAACGAGCAGGTGATGGCGTGGATCATGGACACCTTCTCGATGAACGAAGGCAAGACGGCGATGGGCGTCGTCACCGGCAAGCCGGTCAGCCTGGGGGGCAGCCTCGGGCGCAAGGACGCCACCGGGCGCGGGGTGTTCGTGACCACCGTCGAGGCAGCCCAGCGCATCGGGATGAGCATCGCCGGCGCGCGGGTGGCCGTGCAGGGCTTCGGCAACGTGGGCGAAGCGGCGGCGCGGCTGTTTGCCGATGCCGGCGCGAAGGTGGTGGCGCTGCAGGATTCCACCGGCTCGATCCACAACCCGGGCGGGCTGGACGTGCGCGCGGCGAAGGTCTGGAGCCTCGCCCACCACACCCTCATCGGCGCCCCCGATAGCGAACCCATCGACAACGCCGACTTCTGGGGCGTGGACGCCGACATCCTGGTGGCCGCGGCGATGGAGAACCAGATCACCACCGCCAACGCCGGCCGCATCCGGGCCCGCCTCATCACCGAAGGGGCCAACGGCCCGACCAGCCCGGAGGCCGATCTGATCCTCCAGGAGCGGGGCATCACGGTGATCCCCGACGTGCTGGCCAACGCCGGCGGGGTGACGGTGAGCTACTTTGAATGGGTGCAGGACATCAGCGCGTTCTTCTGGACCGAGGAGGAGATCAACGCTCGCCTCGACCGGATCATGCGCGAAGCCTTTGCGGCCGTGTGGGATGCGGCCCGGGCCAAGGGCATCGCGCTGCGCACCGCGGCCTTCGTGCTGGGCTGCGAGCGCGTGCTCGCCGCCCACCAGATGCGCGGGCTGTACCCCTGAGCGGGGCGCGGCCTAGCGGGTTTCGAGCTTCTTGAGGCGCTTTTCGAGGCGGGCGAGGTCGTCGCGCAGGGCGGCGGTGTCGCCCGCCAGATCTTCAAGGGCGGCCTTCTTGACCACCAGCGGCTGCTCCTCGCCGAAGTATTCGACGAGGTTTTCGACCACGTTGCGGGCGGCCTGACGATGCCAGGCGGCCACGTCGCGGGCGGTGTTCACGGCCCGGTGGGCGGCGATGTCGCCGATGAGCCGCGACAGCGCCTCTTCGCCGTCCCAGCGCAGCTTGCGCAGCACGAAGCCGAGGGCGTCGGCAAAGTCGGCGTTGCCGCTGATGCGGATGTCGGCCATCAGCGCGTCGGTGCCGCCGATGGCCTTGGGCAGCGAAGCGAGCGGGAGTTCGAGGGTCACGTCGGGCTCGGGCGTGGCGGATTCGGTGAAGCAGCCGCCGCCGTCGATGCCCAGGCTGAGGACGAAGGGCGTGACGTGGAACACCGCCGTGCGGCCGGCAAAGGGCGCCAGCCGCTCCCGCGCCCAGGGCGCGTCGGCGAGCAGGTGGTTGAGGCCGGCAATGGCGGGCGAAGCAAACATCTCGTGTCCTGCGCTGGAAGGTCTCAGAGCTTGTAGCCGCGGTGCAGGGCGACGACCCCGGCGGTCATGTTGAAGTATTCGACGCGGGCGAGGCCAGCCTCTTCCATCAGCGTCTTGAGGGATTCCTGGTCCGGGTGCATGCGGATGCTCTCGGCCAGATAGCGGTAGCTGTCGG
>NZ_CALAYQ010000198.1:0-8774 GCF_937894855.1 uncultured Zoogloea sp. | reverse complement strand
GCCCTGGCTCCATTGTGCCGATCATCAAGTGGCTCCTATGTGCCGGTCGGTGACACCGCCGGGCCTCTACGTCGGCGAGCACGTCGCAGAGCGCGTCCTGCAGCCGTACCGGCTCGGTTTCGCTGTGGTCCACCAGCGCTTGCATGGAGGCTTCAGCTTCGGCGGCGATGTCGGCTGGGGAGCGGCCCGCCGGGCTCGTGCAGCCGGCCAGCACATCGGCGGCGATCTGCTGCAGGCCGCGCAGGGTGGCCCGCTCGCGGATCGTGGCGGCGTAGCTGCGGGCGTTGGCCGCCGTGAAGCCACCGTTGGCGATATCTCCCAGGTAAGCGAGGCCACCGGTCTGCTTGCGCTCGCCGCGGGCTTCCAGCGCGTCGGCAACGGTCAGCAGATCGACCGGCTTGCCGGCATCGTGCAAGGCCTTGGCAGCGGAGAAAATCAGGTGATGGTCGGCGCGGTAGAAGTCACTGGCGCTGACGGTGCCCTCGATGCGGTCGAGTACCGGGCCACCGTGGGTCAGGATCGCACCAAGCAGGCCGTGTTCCGCCTCAAGGGAATGGGGCGGGAGATTGTGCAGGTCGGGGGCGTTCATGCTGCGGCCTCCCGGTGATACTTCCCTTCGATGATCTTCACGAAGTTCGTTGGCGAGACGATCCATTCGAGATCCAGCTCAAACGGCGGCCGGCCCGCGCTGGCAGTCTTGCCAGTGAGGAAGTCCGACTCGGCGACGTAGCCGAAGAACTTTCCCCACCATTCGAGGCTCTGGCGCTTCGGGTCTTCCTTCCAACGGGCGCGTAGTTTCGCCTTGCGGGTGTCGTTCCAGATTCGTACCTGGCGGCCTGTCGGCAGGGTCTGGTGGTACAGATCAATGATCTGCTGATGTGGGCAATGGTCGGCAGCTTTGCTGCTGACAGGCGGCTCGTCCGCAATCAACTGACGGTTCTTTGACGGTTCACTGACGGTTCGTCTCCCATGGGTGGGAGGGGTGCCCTCCCGTGGGCGGGAGGGGTTAGGGACATCGGCGGGAGCCCTCCCACCAGCGGGAGCCCTCCCATCGGCGGGAGGGGTAAGCCGGTCAAGAGCGATCTGATATCGGCGGGACATCCCCCCGCCGGTCTGGCCGCCGATTACGCGCAGGAATCCCGCCTCTTCCAGATTGTGCACAATGCGCCGGGCCTGCTTCTCGGAAAGGCGGGTCTTGCGGCCGATGCTTGCCATTGAGGGAAAGCAGCGACCTTCATCGTCGGACCAGTCCGCCAGCGCCAGGAGCGCCAGCAGCTCGGAGCCTCCGCCGGGGAAGCCGTCCCAAACCTTGGATAAAGTGCGGACGCTCATTTCATACTCCCGCTTTCTCGGCCGCTTGTCGGAGGCGTCGCTCGTATTCCAGGTGATCGAGGGTGCGCGGGATCTGCGCTTTGAGCCGCTCGTATAGGTGCCAGTCTGGCCAGATTGGCACACCTCGACGGGGCCGCTTGGCATCCCGATTGCCTGTGTTTTTGACGGCGGTCATCACGCCACCTCGCCATTCAGGAGTGCATCGACGGCGGCTGCGTCCCAAATCAAAAAACGATTCCGGGCTTTTTGGGGGCGAACGCCGAAGTAATGCCCGTCGCGGCAAACGGCGGCGCGCAACGTCTGCGGGCGAACCTTCAGGATCGTGGCGGCTTCTTCGGTGGAGTAGGTGCGCAGGATGGACGCATAGTCCGTACGCAGGGTGGTGGGGATCGTTGCTGCTTGCATTCGCGGGTCTCCTGCTTGAAGCCATCGCTGAGAGTCGCCGGATGCGATCCAATCAACGTTGGTGAACGCCACTTCACAGGTGGGGAAGGCGGAGAGACGGTGATCGCCAGCGGAATGCAAAAAAGCCCGAAGCCCGCGTCAATGCTGGGTTTCAGGCTTCTATTTTTGCGGTGGGAGAAAATAGTTTGTGGGAACCCCACAATTCCCATGTTTCACAGGCCCTATTTTGGTTTTTCCCTCCACCATTTTGAGCCCTGTAAGGCGTCTCGCTTGATAGTGTTGTGGTTGTCAAAGCGTCCTCTTGGCCCGTGAATCCCGCGCTCTTGCATTTTTTCCATCACTCGTCTGGCGTATCCGTCAAGCGAGTCGCGGGTTTGCTGCTTTGTGTCGTGGTCGAAAAGTTCGTCAGCAATGGCGCGGGCATGATCTTTCCAGTTGCCGGAGGCTTCTGCACTCGCATCACCCGCAGCCGGCTCCCGCTGCTTGCCATGGATGCCGCTACCACCGAAAACTCGACGTTCAGACTCGGCGACAGCTCGTTTCTTTACCCTCGAATGAATCTCACTGGCAATCCTTCTGAGTTCATCGCCGCTTATACGCAGCATCGCCTGATTCAGTTCAACGGTGTGATTGAGCTTGATCCACTCGTTGGGATCGCTGGGGTGGCCGACTGAGGAAAATCGTACCGAGCCTCGTCCTGCAATTAAATGGCAATCATTGGACGATAACTGAACGAACCCTTCGTAAAAGTTTTTCAGCACTCCGAACCCTCGGCCAGAAGGCCGGGGAATAGATCCTTCAGGCACCACAACATGAAACGCGGCCTTCCCACGCACACCAAGTTCAAGAACTTGTCGGGCAGTTAGCGCAATGTTGCCAAGTTCGTTCGATAGCCAGCTTGCAGCCTCATCAAGCGTGTTCCATGCATACGGTCCCATTGCTTTGCGCTCCTTCCGGCGCCCTTCAAGTTGGGTGCCGCGCCAGGCGGGTAAAGGTGTCCCGCTTTTCGGTTGGCCGACCTAGGCGCGGCGGTGGTGCTCGGTCAGGCGGCGATGCGTGCCACGGGCGCCCGATCCTTGGCGCGTTGGCTGGCTGCCCAAAGGTCGCGCTGGGTTTGCAGGCGCAGCCAGTAGCCGGGCGAGGTGCCGAGGGCTTCATGCAGGCGCAGGTCCATGTCGGCAGTAACGGCGGCGTGACCGTTCAGGATGCGGGAGAGCATGACGCGGCTGATGCCGACATGGGCGGCGAAGGCCGTCACGCTCATAGATAGGTCTTCCAGCCAGCCGGCCAGGATTTCGCCAGGAGTCGAAGGGTCGTGCATGTCCATGTGTCGGGCCTCAGTGGTAATCCAGATAATCGAGCAGTTCCACGTTTCCACCCTCGAAGCGGAACACAAGCCGCCAGTTGGCTTGCACCGTCATGGCAAGGAAGCCGGCGCGGTCGCCAGACAGGCCATGCAGGCGCCAGGACGGGCGGGCGAGGTCTTCCGGGCCGGCGGCGGCGTTCAGTGCGGTCAGCATGTCCCGCAGGCGCTTGGCGTGAATCGGCTGAATGCCGGCTTGCTTGCCGGTGAGGAAGAAGGTTTCCAGCCCCTTGTGGCGGAACGATAGAATCATAGACCGTAAATCATCGCTTTACAATTCACGTTCAGCCCACCACCCGCAGCCCCGGTGCCTGCTCCCCGGCCGGCTGCTCGATACCGGCCTCGTCGAGAACCCACCGCTCGATTTTCGAGTGCCACATGCGCAGCAAGTCGAGGGGGCGCTTCTTGTAGTGCTTCTCCCGTGTTGCGCTGGGCTTGTGCCCCTGGATCTGCGCAACAACGCCTTCCGGGGCTTCTACCCATTCGGCGAGCGTCGAGAAGCTGCGGCGGAGTCCCTGAATCGTCAAGCCGGGAATGCCGGCCGCGTCGACCGCCTTATCGTGCGCCTTGCGCGGCTCTTCGATGTGTCCCGATTCTGACTTCCGACTCCAAAAGACGAACTCAGAAGGATTCCACGACTTCAGGTCGTTCTCGATCTTCTTACCGTCAAGGATGCGGTACTGCGGCGGAGGGGTTTCGTTGAGTGCCTTGAGCTCCAGCAACAAGCTCTTGACGTACGGCGTGAGGGGAATGGTTCGCGTCCCATCAAGGCCGCCCTTGCTTTCGTCCTTGTCCCGCACGGTCATGGCATTCCATCTGAAGTCCACGTCGTCCCAGCGCAGCGCCGTCATCTCGTTGCGGCGCGGGCCGGTCAGCAGCACGACCTGCAGGTAAGCGGACAGAATCGGGCTCAGCTTCCTCACTTCTGCGAACCACGGTCGGATCTGCTCCTTCTGCAAGCAGTCATCTCGTGCGGACGCCTTCGGTAAAGTCTCCTTGGCTAGGCGCGGCGCGCAGGCGTCGGCGTGCACTTGATCGCTATATTCCGGGCGGTCGCTGCACCAGTTGAGGAATGCCCTCAGCAGCCGGAAGGCCAGGGCGGCAGAGGTCGCACGCTTTGCAGTCTCGTCTTCCAGCCAGGCGCGGACGCGAGTGGCATCAATCTGGGACAAGGGCAGCACCAGGAGCGGCCGGAGGGCGCCGGGCAGTGTGGTGTCCTTCTCGCCCTTCCTGCGGCCTCTGGTGCGTTTCTCGCCGCCTTCCTTGCTCATGTCCTCATGAGCGGCGAGGTGACGCGCACCCCATCGCGGCCGGCGGGACTCGAGATAGGCCTCCCATGCCTCAAGGGCAGGGGCCTCCACCCGGCGGGCCTCTTCGCGTTTGGCCTCGATGGCGGCGATGCGCTCGGCCTTCTCTTGGCGGGGGTCGATGCCTTGATCAGTTAGCGCCTGCAAGCGGCGCGCCTCGGCCCGGGCGTCGTCCAAGTTCCACGTCTTAACGTCACCGATGGTGACGCGAATCGTCTGCCGGTTCAGTTTGGATTCGAAGACGAAGGACTTAGATCCAGCCGTTGCACGCACGGCGAGCCTGGGTGCGTCGGTGTCCCAAAGAAAGGCCTGCTTTGCATCGGCGGGGCACGAGAAGCGGCGGATTCTGTCGAGGGTCAGTCGTTCGCGTTGCATGGCGTCGGCTCCTGAGCTGGCTACATGGACAGTCCGTGTAGCCACTGTGTAGCCAGATTTTAGCAATGTCCATCAACTCGAATCAACGTCATTGGGACAAAAAATCAACTATTACAATGATTTGTTGATTCTTTGAGCATCCCCATCAACGTCAATAAATGCGCTTACCTTCTGATTCGTAATCAGTAGGTCACCAGTTCGATTCCGGTCAGCAGCACCAAAGAAAACAACGGGTTAGGCTTCGGCCTAGCCCGTTTTGTTTTGCGCGTTACTGACCGGTTTCTTTCCGGCTGTCGTCGGGGTATCTGCCGGGCGTTGTTTCTACGAAAACGTCTGGGGCATGCGGTGTAGCGATGGGGCTGGCGTGACGGCACGCGGCGCCTGCATCACGACGTTGCTGCTGGGGCGGCTGCTCGAACAAGACTTCCATATCCCTGAGTCCATCTCGGCCGCCGCAGCCTGCCCAGTGTGCTGTCTAAAGTCTGGGCGACTTGATGGGCGCAGCCTGCTCGGCCAATGTCGCATCAGCAGTGGTTTCCTGCAGGCCACCACCGAGGGCTTTGTAGAGCGAAAGGGTGCTCTTGAAGGCGAGGCGCTGCAGGCTCAGCAGGCTCTGTCGGGCCGCGTACGCCTGGCGCTGTGCGTCCAGTAGTTCGAGGCGGCTGTCCTGTCCGGCGCGATAGCGCAGGCTGGACAGCTCGCGCCGGCGCTCCGCGCTGGCGACTACCCGTTGCTGGGCTTCGATCTGCCGGGTCAGTGTGGCCTGGGCGGCGAGGCCGTCGGCGACTTCCCGAAAGGCTGTCTGAATCGATTTTTCGTATTCTGCAACCGCAGCGGAGCGCCGGGCCTGGGCGAGATCCAGTGCTGCCTCGAGGCGGCCGTGGTTGAACAGCGGCTGACTCGATTGTGGAGTGAAGCCCCAGGCGAGCTGGCTGCCCTGGAATAGGCTGCCGAGAGCCGGGCTGGCGTAGCCCAGCGTTGCGGTGAGCGAGAGGCGCGGAAAAACGCGGCTCGGGCGGCGCCGATGTCGGCATTGGCCGCACGCAGGTTTTGTTCTGCCTGCAGGATGTCCGGGCGGCGCAGCAGGAGGTCCGAGGGAAGGCCGGGAGGTAGCGCAGTAGGTACGGGTTGATCCTCCAGCGGCATGCCGGCGGGTAAATCGCCGGGTATGGCCGTTCCGAGGAGGACGGTGAGCGCGTTGCGAGCCTGCTTGAGGTCTCGTCGTCGGCCTTCGAGATCGGCCTCGGCAGAAGCAACCTGACCTTCCGCCTGGGCAACATCGAGGCCGCTGTTCTGCTTTGCGTCCTTCAGCAGGCGCGCCAGATTCAGGGATTGGCGCCAGTCCGCCAGAGTGGTCTCCGTAAGGCGCAGCTGTTCCATCGCCATACGCTCTTCGATGTAGGCATCTGCGACGGCGGCAACCAGGCTGATACGGGCAGAGCGGGCCGCCTCGGCACTTGCCAGGTAGCGCGCCAGCGCCGCCTCGGACAGCGCCCGCACGCGGCCGAAAAGATCGATTTCGAACGCGCTGATGGCGACGCCTGCCGTGTGGTTGCCTTGCGCGATGGCGGGTGTGCTCCGGTTTGCCGGCGTACGCTCCCGTCCGCTGCGCAGGTTGGCATCCACCTGCGGAAGCAGGGCGCTTCGCTCGATGCCGTACTGGGCTCGCACGGCATCCATGTTCAGGACGGCGATGCGCAGATCCCGGTTGTTGTCGAGCGCCGTGGCGATCAGTGCTTGCAGACGCGGGTCGCCGAACATCTGTCGCCAGCCCAGATCGGCGGCGTTGCCGGCGGTGTCGGTGCCATCGGCATACACGGCGGCAATCGGTGGCGCCGGACGTTCAAGTGGCGGGGTCAGCGCGCAGCCGGCCAGCAGCAGGGCCAGCGAGGTGTAGAGGTGGTGCATGGTTCAGTTCTCGTGCGGGATCGTCCGGGCCTTGCCCGCGCGTCGTGGCAGCCGCGCCTGAAATCCCAGGACAAAGACGAAGAAGACTGGAACGAAGAACACGGCCAGCAGCGTCGCCGTGATCATTCCGCCAAACACGCCGGTGCCGATTGCGTGCTGTGTTTCCGCGCCGGCGCCACTGGCCAGCATCAGGGGCACGACGCCCAGTGCGAAGGCCAGCGAGGTCATCAGGATCGGACGCAAGCGCAGCCGGGAGGCCTCCACGGCGGCGTCGATCAGGTTCATGCCCTGTTCGCGCAGTTGTCTGGCGAACTCGATGATCAGGATGGCGTTCTTGGCGGAAAGACCTATGACCGTGATCATTCCGACCTTGAAGAATACGTCGTTGGGCATGCCGCGCAGGCTGACCGCCAGGACCGCCCCGATCAAGCCGAGCGGGATGACCAGCATGACTGAGAGGGGGATCGCCCAGCTCTCGTAAAGCGCGGCCAGCACCAGAAAGACGACCAGCATCGACAGGGCGATCAGCATGGGCGCCTGGGCGGCCGACTCGCGCTCCTGCAGTGATTGACCCGTCCATTCGACCGCAAATCCGGCGGGGAGCTGCGCCACCAGGGCTTCCATGGCCGCCATCGCCTCACCGCTTGAAACACCCGGTGCGGCGCTCCCGGCGATGCGCACCGCGGGATAGCCCTTGTAGCGGATGAGCTGTAGCGGTGCATCGGTCCAGACCGGCGTCACCACTTCGCCCAGCGGCACCATGCCGCCGGCGTTGTTGCGGACGTAGAGTTTCAGGATGTCCTCCACCTGCATGCGCGCCCGGGCGTCGGCCTGGATGATGACCTGCTGCATCCGTCCCGCGTTGGGAAAGTCGTTGACGTACAGCGAGCCCATGGCCGTGGACAGGGTGTCGCTGATGCTGGCAAAGGAAACGCCCAGTGCCTCGGCTTTCTGGCGGTCGATGTCCAGGCGGACATTGCTTCCCGGGGCGAGCCCCTCCGGGTAGGCCATTGCAATGGCCGGGTTTTGGGCAGCCATCGCGAGTAGTGCGTCCTGCGCTTTCATGAGGGCGCCGAAGCCCTGGTTGGCTCTATCCTGGAGGCGCATGCTGAAACCGGACGACGTGCCCAGTTCCTCAATGGCTGGCGGCATCAGGTTCATGACCATGCCCTCCGCCGTATGCGCCATCGCCGCCTGGGCGAGGCCGACCTCTTCCTGGGCCGTGGCGCCTTCGCGGTGTTCCCATTCCTTCATGTTCGAGAAGATGACGGCTGCGTTGGGGCCGGCCCCCGAGAAGCTGAAGCCGAGTACCGACTGGGTGGACGCAATGCCGGGACGGGTGGCCGCGTGCGCCTCGAACGTCTTGACGATTTCGAGGGTGCGTTCCGTGGTGGCATCCGAGGGGAGCTGGATGGACGTCATGAAGTAGCCCTGATCCTCCTCCGGCAGGAAGGCGGAGGGCAGCCGATCCAGACTCACGCCCAGCGCCGCGACCAGGGCGGCGAACAGCACCATGACCCGGCCGCTCCGCTTGACGAGGCCCAGCACACCGTGCTCGTAGAGCTCGGTCAGCCGGCTGAAGCGCTGGTTGAACCAGCCGAAGAAACCCCGCGCCGGCCGATGTCCGGCCACCGGTTTGAGCAGGGTGGCGCACAGGGCCGGTGTCAGGCTGAGGGCGAGGAACGCCGAGAACAGGATGGCGACGGCCATGGACAGCGAGAACTGGCGGTAGATGACCCCCACCGAGCCACTGGCGAAGGCCATCGGGATGAATACCGCAATCAGCACCAGGGTGATGCCGACGATGGCGCCGCTGATCTCCTTCATGGCCTTCTGCGTTGCGTCCCGTGGCGACAGGCCTTCATGCGCCATGAGTCGCTCGACGTTTTCCACGACCACGATCGCGTCATCCACGATGATGCCGATCGCCAGCACCATCCCGAACATCGTCAGCACGTTGATTGAAAAGCCCGCCACCAGCATCACGGCAAACGTGCCGAGGAGGGCGATGGGCGCAACGATGGCAGGGATCAGGGTGTAGCGGATGTTCTGGAGGAACAGGTACATCACCAGGAACACCAGCA
>NZ_CALAYQ010000197.1:0-9667 GCF_937894855.1 uncultured Zoogloea sp. | reverse complement strand
TCGACTCCGTCGAGGACATGAAGATCCTCTTCAACGAGATTCCCCTCGACAAGGTGTCGGTGTCCATGACCATGAACGGCGCCGTGCTGCCGATCCTGGCCGGCTACATCGTTGCCGCCGAAGAGCAGGGCGTTTCGCAGGACAAGCTGTCCGGGACCATCCAGAACGACATCCTCAAGGAGTTCATGGTCCGCAACACCTACATCTACCCGCCGACGCCGTCGATGAAGATCATCGCTGATATCTTCAATTACACGTCGACCCACATGCCCAAGTTCAACAGCATCTCGATCTCGGGCTATCACATCCAGGAAGCGGGCGCGAACCAGGCCATCGAGCTGGCCTTCACGCTGGCCGACGGCGTCGAATACGTGCGCACCGGCATCAAGTCGGGCATGGACGTGGACACCTTCGCCGGCCGCCTGTCCTTCTTCTGGGCGGTGGGCATGAACTTCTACCTCGAGATCGCCAAGATGCGCGCCGCGCGCATGCTGTGGTGGCGTCTCATGAAGCAGTTCGAGCCGAAGAGCCAGAAGTCCATGATGCTGCGTACCCACAGCCAGACTTCCGGCTGGTCGCTCACCGAGCAGGATCCGTACAACAACGTCGTGCGCACCACCATCGAGGCGATGGCCGCGGTGTTTGGCGGCACCCAGTCGCTGCACACCAACGCGCTGGACGAAGCCATCGCGCTGCCCACCGAGTTCTCCGCCCGCATCGCCCGCAACACCCAGATCATCATCCAGGAAGAAACCCACATCACCAGTGTGGTCGATCCGTGGGCCGGTTCCTACATGATGGAAAAGCTCACCCAGGAAATGGCCGACAAGGCCTGGGCGCTGATCGAAGAGATCGAAGCCATGGGCGGCATGACCAAGGCCGTCGAATCCGGCTGGGCCAAGATGAAGGTCGAGGAGTGCGCCGCCGAGAAGCAGGCTCGCATCGACTCCGGCAAGGACGTCATCGTCGGCGTCAACAAGTACAAGCTCGCCAAGCAGGATCCGATCGACATCCTCGACATCGACAACCACGTCGTGCGTGAAGCCCAGATCGAGCGCCTGGCCCGCATCCGCGCCACCCGCGATCAGGCCGCCGTCGACGCCGCGCTGGCCGCCCTCACCGAGTGCGCCAAGACCGGTGAAGGCAACCTGCTGGATCTCGCCGTGAAGGCCGTGCGTCTGCGCGCCACCGTCGGTGAGATCTCCGACGCACTGGAAGCGGTGTTCGGCCGCTACCGTGCCAACCCGCAGGCCGTGACCGGCATCTACAACTCGGTGGTCGAAGGTAACGAAGACTGGCAGGCCCTGAAGGCCGACATCGACGCCTTTGTGGCCGAAGAAGGCCGCCGTCCGCGCATCATGATCGCCAAGCTCGGCCAGGACGGCCACGACCGTGGCGCCAAGGTGGTGGCCTCGGCCTTCGCCGACCTGGGCTTCGACATCGACATCGGCCCGCTCTTCCAGACTCCGGAAGAAGCTGCCCGTCACGCCGTCGAGAACGACGTCCACGCCGTGGGCTGTTCCAGCCTCGCCGCCGGCCACAAGACGCTGGTGCCGGCCGTCATCAAGGCCCTCAAGGACCAGGGCGCCAACGACATCATCACCTTCGTCGGTGGCGTGATTCCGGCTCAGGACTACGACGCGCTGTACGCGGTCGGTGCGGCCGGCATCTTCGGGCCCGGCACGCCGATCCCGGCTGCCGCCCGCGAAGTGCTGAAGCAGATCCGCGCCGCCCGCAAGGCCTGAGCGAACCGTTGAGGAACAGCGCGCCGGCGAAAGCCGGCGTGCGCGTCATTGATGTCTTCCATGAACATGCCTGCCGACATTCCGCAGCGTGACGCCATCGATCAGGCTCTGGTCGACGGCGTGCTCAAGCATCAGCTGCGCCCGCTCGCCAAGACGATCACCCTGATCGAATCCCAGCGGCCGGACCACAAGGCACGGGCCCGCAGCGTGCTCGAAGGCCTGCTGCCCCACACCGGCAATTCGATGCGCATCGGCATCTCCGGCGTGCCGGGCGTCGGCAAGTCCACCTTCATCGAGGCCCTCGGCCTGTACCTCATCGAGCAGGGCCACAAGGTGGCGGTGCTGGCGGTCGATCCGTCCTCCAGCGTCACCGGTGGCTCCATCCTGGGCGACAAGACCCGGATGGAACTCCTCTCGCAGAACACCTCGGCCTTCATCCGCCCGAGCCCCTCGGCGGGCAGCCTGGGCGGCGTGGCTGAAAAGACCCGCGAAGCCATGCTGGTCTGTGAGGCCGCCGGCTTCGACGTGATCATCATCGAGACCGTCGGCGTTGGCCAGTCCGAGACCGCCGTGGCCGGCATGACCGACATCTTCTGCCTGCTCCAGCTCCCCAACGCCGGCGACGACCTGCAGGCGATCAAGAAGGGGATCATGGAGATCGCCGACCTGATCGTCATCAACAAGGCCGACATCAACCCCCAGGCCGCCAACGTGGCCCGCTCGCAGATCAAGAGCGCGCTGGGGATGCTCCGCCATTCGTCGCCCAACTGGACGCCGCCAGTGCTCATGCTTTCTGCGTTGCAGAAGCAGGGCGTCGCCGAATTCTGGAATACCATTGAGGATTACCGCTCCACCATGAAACGGAGCGGCGAGTTCGACGCGCGACGGCGCCAACAGGCCCGGGCGTGGATGTGGGAACTCATTGACCAGGGCCTGCGGGCCCGGTTTGCAGGCCACGCCGCGGTTCAACAGGATCTGCCCGGCTTGCAGGCGGCCGTAGAGGCCGGCCAGGCCACGCCTTCCGCAGCCGCAGCCCGGCTGCTCGGCCATCTGGGCTGAAAAGAACACACCCGAATCATTGACTGGAGGCTGTAAATGCACGACATCATCCACCAGCTGGAAAAGAAGCGCGAAGCGGCCCGCCTTGGTGGCGGCCAGAAGCGTATCGACAGCCAGCACAAGAAAGGCAAGCTGACTGCCCGCGAACGTATCGAACTGCTCCTCGACCCGGATTCCTTCGAGGAATGGGACATGTTCAAGGAGCACCGCTGCGTCGATTTCGGCATGGATCAGGCCGAAAAGACCCCGGGTGACGGTGTCGTCGTCGGTTACGGCACCATCAACGGCCGCCTGGTGTTCGTGTTCTCCCAGGATTTCACCGTGTTCGGTGGCTCCCTGTCCGAAACCCACGCCGAGAAGATCTGCAAGGTGATGGACCAGGCCATGAAGGTCGGCGCCCCGGTGATCGGCCTCAACGACTCAGGCGGCGCCCGCATCCAGGAAGGCGTGGCCTCCCTCGGCGGCTACGCCGACGTGTTCCAGCGCAACGTGATGGCCTCCGGCGTCGTGCCGCAGATCTCCATGATCATGGGCCCCTGTGCCGGTGGCGCGGTGTATTCGCCGTCGATGACCGACTTCATCTTCATGGTGAAGGATTCGTCTTACATGTTCGTGACCGGTCCGGAAGTCGTGAAGACCGTGACACACGAAGACGTGACCGCTGAAGAGCTCGGCGGCGCCGTCACCCACACCACCAAGTCCGGTGTGGCCGACCTGGCCTTCGAGAACGACGTCGAGGCCCTCTCGATGCTGCGTCGTTTCATGAACTTCCTGCCGGCCAACAACCGCGAGCAGCCGCCCGTCACGCCGACCAACGACCCGGCCGACCGCTTCGACTACTCCCTCGACACCCTGGTGCCGGACAACGCCAACAAGCCGTACGACATGAAGGAGCTGATCGTCAAGGTTGTCGACGACAGCGACTTCTTCGAGCTGCAGCCCGACTACGCCAAGAACATCATCATCGGCTTTGGCCGCATCGATGGTTCGCCGGTCGGCATCGTGGCCAACCAGCCGCTGGTCCTCGCCGGCTGTCTGGACATCAAGTCCGCGATCAAGGCTGCCCGCTTCGTGCGCTTCTGCGACGCCTTCAACATTCCGGTCGTCACCTTCGTCGATGTGCCGGGCTTCATGCCGGGTACCGCCCAGGAATACGGCGGCATCATCAAGCACGGCGCCAAGCTGCTCTACGCGTACGCCGAATGCACCGTGCCGAAGGTCACCGTGATCACCCGCAAGGCCTACGGCGGCGCCTATGACGTGATGTCCTCCAAGCACCTGCGTGGCGACGTGAACCTCGCCTGGCCGTCCGCCGAAATCGCGGTGATGGGCCCGAAGGGCGCGGTGGAGATCATCTTCCGCGAAGAGAAGAACGATCCCGCCAAGCTCGCCGAGCGCGAAGCCGAGTACAAGGCCAAGTTCGCCAACCCGTTCGTGGCCGGCGCCCGTGGCTTCATCGACGACGTCATCATGCCGCACGCCACCCGCAAGCGTATCGCCCGCTCGCTGGCCATGCTCAAGGACAAGCAGCTCGACAACCCGTGGCGCAAGCACGGCAACATTCCGCTGTGATCGCCGAGGACGCCAAGAACATGTTTACCAAGATCCTGATTGCAAACCGCGGCGAAATCGCCTGCCGCGTCATCAAGACCGCCCGCAAGATGGGCATCGCCACTGTCGCCGTGTACTCCGAGGCCGACAAGGACGCCCTGTTCGTTGAACTGGCCGACGAAGCCGTCTGCATCGGCCCGGCTGCCTCGAAAGAGTCCTACCTGGTCGCCGACAAGATCATCGCTGCCTGCAAGCAGACCGGTGCTCAGGCTGTGCACCCTGGCTACGGCTTCCTGTCCGAGAACGCCGAGTTCTCCCGCCGTCTTGAAGAAGAAGGCATCAAGTTCATCGGCCCGAAGCACTACTCCATCGCCAAGATGGGCGACAAGATCGAGTCCAAGAAGCTCGCCATCGAAGCCGGTGTGAACACCATTCCCGGCTACAACGATGCCATCGCCGGCCCCGACGAAGCCGTCGAGATCGCCAAGAAGATCGGCTATCCGGTGATGATCAAGGCCTCCGCCGGCGGCGGCGGCAAGGGTCTGCGGGTTGCCTACAACGACGCCGAAGCCCACGAAGGCTTCTCCTCCTGCGTCAATGAAGCCCGCAACTCCTTCGGCGACGACCGTGTCTTCATCGAGAAGTACGTGCTCGAGCCGCGCCACATCGAAATCCAGGTGCTGGGCGACTCCCACGGCAACTACGTGTATCTCAACGAACGTGACTGCTCCATCCAGCGCCGTCACCAAAAGGTCATCGAAGAGGCGCCGAGCCCCTTCGTCGACGCCGAGATGCGCAAGGCCATGGGCGAGCAGGCCGTGGCACTGGCCCGTGCCGTAAATTACGAATCCGCCGGTACCGTCGAATTCGTGGTCTCCGGCGCGACCAAGGAGTTCTACTTCCTCGAGATGAACACCCGTCTCCAGGTGGAACACCCGGTCACCGAACTCATCACCGGCCTCGACCTCGTCGAGCAGATGATCCGCGTCGCCTACGGCGAAAAGCTGCCCCTCTCCCAGGCCGACGTGAAGATCAACGGCTGGTCGATGGAATGCCGGATCAACGCCGAAGACCCGTTCCGCGGCTTCCTGCCCTCCACCGGCCGCCTGGTGAAGTTCCTGCCGCCGAAGGAGACCACCGACGACAAGGGCACCACCCGCGTCGACACCGGTGTGTACGATGGTGGCGAGATCTCCATGTTCTACGACTCGATGATCGCCAAGCTCATCGTGCACGCCCCGACCCGCGCCCAGGCCATCGACCGCATGCGCGACGCCCTCAACGGCTTCGTGATCCGTGGCATCTCGTCGAACATCCCGTTCCAGGCCGCGCTGATGCAGCACCCGGTCTTCCACTCGGGCATCTTCGACACCGGCTTCATCCCCAAGCACTACCCGACCGGCTTCGACGCCTCGATGGTGCCCCACGATGATCCGGCGCTGCTGGTCTCGGTGGCCGCCTACGTCTACCGCGCCTTCACCGACCGTTCCGCCTCGATCTCCGGCCAGCTCCAGGGCCACGAGCGCATCGTCAGCGAAGACTGGATGGTCATCCGCCTGAACAAGGAAGGCAACGAGCACCACCCGGTCGTCGCCAAGCCCATCGATGGCGGCTACCACGTGGAATACAAGGGCAAGAGCTACGAGCTCAAGTCCAGCTGGAAGCTCGGCGAATCGCTCTTCAACGGCACCTGCAACGGCGAGCCCTTCACCCTCCAGGTGGAGCGCCACAAGACCAAGTACAGCCTGTTCCACTGGGGCACCCGTGCCGACTTCATGGTCATGAGCGCCCGCGCCGCCGAACTGCTGTCCCTGATGCCGGAGAAGCTGCCGCCCGACCTCTCCAAGTTCCTGCTGTCCCCGATGCCGGGCCTGCTGCGCGAAGTGTCTGTGCAGGTTGGTCAGGAAGTGAAGGCCGGCGAGAAGCTGGCGGTCATCGAAGCCATGAAGATGGAAAACATCCTCAAGGCCGAGCAGGACTGCAAGGTCAAGAAGATCGTTGCCGCCGGCGGCGCCAGCCTGGCGGTGGACGAAGTCATCATCGAGTTCGAGTAATCGATTCGCCGCCTCGCCGGGCCGCTCCAGCCCGGCGAGGCGAGAAAACGCTTTCGTTCGATGGGGAGGGAGACTCGTCTTTCGGGGCGGGTTCCTGTCGAGGGATCGGGGTCGTCCTAGGACGGCCCCTTTTTTTTGCTGCAGCGCCCCCAGCCTCGTCCTGTAGGTCGGACTTCAGCCCGACGACCGCTTGGCTGCTCAACCGGTGCTGTCGGACTGAAGTCCGACCTACAGGGTGGGGTGATCCGGAATGCGGGGTGCAAGCGCTGCTTCCTGCAGTGCGGCTCGTCGCCCCTGCAAGTGGGATCGCAGCGGGCCCCGTCGTCCTCGCCCCAACCCTCAGCACGGCCTCGTCCTGTAGGTCGGACTTCAGTCCGACAAGCGCAGGCGAGCTTAATCCGTGCTGTCGGACTGAAGTCCGATCTACAGGGGGCGGCGATTCGGAATCCGGGATGGAAGTGCCCGTTCGTGCCGCGACAGGCCTTCCTCACCGCACACCTCGGCGACGCCCGGCGCGAGCGCGCTGAACTTTTTTGTATCAGATGCCGATTTAACACCTAGCGCCGTTCAACACTTAACGGTGCTCGCGCGTTGGATATCCGAGAATCATCCAAACAACCGGAGCCTGTTGCCGTGCCACCGCTGCTCATCGTCAAGCTGGGCGATTACACCCCGGTCCTCGCCAACCGCGAGGGCGACTTCGAAAGCTGGATCTCGTCCGGGCTGGGCGATGTGCCGGTGCGGGTGGTCGACCCACGCAAGGGCGAGGCCCTGCCGGCGGCGGGTGAGGTGGCGGCCGCGGTGCTCACCGGTTCGCCCTCGATGGTCACCGACCGCGAGGCCTGGAGCGAAGCCACCGCCCGCTGGCTTGCCGGCCGGGTGGCCGAAGGCCTTCCGGTGCTGGGCATCTGCTACGGCCACCAGCTGCTGGCCCATGCGCTGGGCGGCGAGGCCGACTGGCATCCGCAAGGCATGGAGATCGGCACCGTCTGCGTCCGCAAGTCCGACGCCGCGCGGCATGACCCGCTGTTCGCCGATCTGCCCGACACCTTTCCCGCCCATGTGGTGCACAGCCAGACGGCCCGCCGCCTGCCGCCGGGCGCCCAGTGCCTGGCCTCCAGCGATTTCGAGCCCCACCACGCCTTTCGCTTTGGCGAGGCGGCCTGGGGCGTGCAGTTCCACCCGGAGTTCGACACCGTGGCGATGAAATGCTACATCGCCCAGCTCTCGAGCCGCCTGCGCCAGGGCGGCGCCAATCCGGATGCGCTGACGGCGGCCGTCACCGAAACCCACGCCGCCACCAGCCTGCTGCGGCGCTTTGCCGACTTCGTGATGGAGCGCACTGGCGGGCCGGGCTGCGAACCCCTGCCTCAGCCGTAACGCCGGGCCGCCTCCACCGCGAGGCCGGCGCCGATGCTCCCGAACAGATCGCCCTCCACGCTGCGCGCGGCCGGCAACTCGGCCGCAATGCGCGCCCGGAGCTGCGGCACGCCGCTCGCCCCGCCGGTGAAATACAGCGTATCCACCCGATCCCGTGCGACGCCGGCCTGATCCAGCAGCTCGGCCACCGTGGCCGCAACCCGTTCCACCAGCGTGCGCGTGGCAGCCGAAAAGGCCTCTGCGGTGATGTCGTGGACGAGGCCCGCTTCGAGCCTGTCCAGGTGCAGCCGGGTGGTGTTGGCGGTGGACAGGTCGATCTTCGCCTGCTCCACCTGCAGCGCCAGCCAGTGCCCTTCGCGCTGGCCGATCAGCCGGGCCAGGCGATCCAGCTCGCGGCGGGCGGCCGCGTCCCGGTAGATCTGCTGGAAATCGGCGAAGGCCTGGCGGGTGTAGGCAAAGTTGATGGTGTGCCAGGTGGCCAGCTGGAAAAAAAGCCCGGACGGCACTTCGGCGCCGCTCTTCATCAGGCCCCGGTAGCCCAGCAGCGGCATCACGCATTCCAGCGACAGGGCCCGGTCGAAGTCCGTGCCGCCCACGTGCAGGCCGGCGTTGCCCAGCAGATCGTCCTTGCGATCCACGTGGCGGGCCCGCTCGGGCGACAGGCGCACCAGCGAGAAATCCGCCGTGCCGCCGCCGATGTCGGCGATCAGCACCAGCTCCTCCCGGTCCAGCCCCGCCTCGTAGTGCCGCGCCGCGCCGATGGGTTCGAACTGGAAGCTCACCTCCTTGAAACCCACCTGCCGGGCAATGGCGGCGAGGGTGTCCTCGGCGCGCTGGTCGGCGCTCGGGTCGCCATCCACAAAGAACACCGGCCGGCCGAACACCGCCTGCTCGAAACCGCGGCCCGCCTGGGCCTCGGCCCGGCGCTTGAGCTCGCCGATGAAGCTCGCCAGCAGATCCTTGAAGGACAGGGCGCGGCCGCCCACCTCGGTGCTGCCCTCCATCAGCTTGCTGCCCAGCAGGCTCTTGAGCGCCCGCATCAGCCGGCCCTCGTAGCCTTCCAGGTACTCGGCGAGCGCATCGCGCCCGAAGTGGGTGGATTCCTCGTCGGCATTGAAGAACACCGCCGACGGCAGGGTGGGCTTGCCATCTTCGAGGATCAGCAGCGTCTGTGCGCCCGGCCGCAGCCAGCCGACGGTGGAGTTGGAGGTTCCGAAGTCGATTCCGCAGGCGCGGGCGGGAGCGGCATTCATGGACTGGCGTGGGGAGAGCGGGGGGCGGATGTTACGCCGGTTGGAGGTGGCGAGGAAGAGGGCGTCGCCCACCTCAGGCGGCAGGGCTGTCACGCTCGGCACGCCGCTCGCATTTAACCCGCAAAACCCGCAGCCAGCCGCCAAAATACGCCAGAAAAATGGCGAGATGTTCCAGGTCTGGATGGAATCCCGCCAGCTTGTCCCCGGCCCCTCCCTACCCGATCCCCGGGCGGGCAGGTTTGATTCAGCGCCGCTTCAGCTTTTTCCCGAAAAGCGCCAGCTTGAATCCGCCAGCCAGATAATTAATTGCTCGAAGCAATTAAAAAATTGCTGCGCCGGGCCGGGGCTGCGAAAAAAATCGGATTAATTAATTCCCCGGAGCAATTTATTGTTCTCGATTCGACGTGACTCTCGAACGAATCGGAAAAAAGCTGGGCGGATTCGGGATTAATAAATTGCAGCTTTGCGTTTAGCCTCTGCAAAATTCGGATTAACCTGGCCTGTTGAGGGTTTTAAAAATTGCTGCCCAGCAATTTTTCTGGAGGTATGTATTGACCCAGTAAAACCCTGCTCAGGTGTTAACCTTGAAAGGAACGACACATGAGTACGGCGATGGAAGACGAAA
>NZ_CALAYQ010000196.1:0-16947 GCF_937894855.1 uncultured Zoogloea sp. | reverse complement strand
AGGCGCCCGCTATGCACGGCAGTTCGGGGAGGCGTGAGATGTGTGTAATGGGATGCGTCTGAGGGTCTCCCTTGAACCCGTTGTGCTCAACTTGAGGAAACGCCTCAGGCAGGCACATCTGCGCGAACTCGTTGCGCAGAGTGACTACTAACAGGACGTACGGAAAGTCCTTCAGAAGCTCATCCGCCCGGAAGAGTTCATCCCTCCAGTTCCTCGGGTCTTCCGCCTCATTCAGACCGTCAATGATAATCGGGATGCGCTTGCCTGCACGCTCACCCGCTGCATCTACGGCCTCAACTAGCCGGTCGAAGCTCTCCGCTGACTTACCAGAAATCTTGAAGGCAGACACGAGATCGTCAAGCCCCTGGCCTGCATGAAGATTCTTGCCATGAAGCAAGACGCCGCCGAGGAATTCTTCGTGCGCCTGCGTCACCTTGACCGCAAGCTCTGACTTTCCTTCGCCCGCAGCCGCAAGCACGGCGACGGCTCGAGCGCCGATCGACCGCCCTAGACTGCGTAGTTCTGACGAAACTGCGTAGATGTCCGCAACCAGATTCGTGGCTAACGGAGCGCCATCTGAACGCGCCCCACGCAGCTTAGAGAGCAACTTGTCATAGCGCACCGGCTGCGACGGACTCGACGCCAGTAACTGCTGTACAGTGTGGAAGTCGCCCTTGCCAAGGGCCGTGTGCAGGTTATCAAGCAGGTCAGCCAATCCGGTGGCTTGAGCCAAGAGCGATTCAACTTCGGCCTTGATTTCAGTTTTGAGTTGCCCTGTCAGAGAAGAAATTTCCGTGCAATTCCTCTTGAGGGCACTTGAGAGAGTCTTCAGTGATACCCACGCGCTTTGGCCGCCCAGATGCCTAAGTACCTTTTCCTCTGCCCCAACGACAACGTGAACTTCTTGCTGGTACCGGTGCTTGAACGGAGCCGCAGCGAGTCTGTGCTGATCAGCAAGTAGTGCAGGCGTCAGAACGAGCTCGCCAAAGTAGGTTTCTCGAAGTAGCGCTCCCGGCCCAACCAGGAGGTCTTCAATGTCTGTTGCCGTCAGCAGCTCCAATTTCAACTCGGGGAAGCGGTCACTCTCAAGCGCAAAGAACCACTTTTGATCTTTACTTGTTAGAGTGTGATGCGTCCAAAGCTTCCAATCGGTCACACCTGGGGCATGCTCGCGCGTCTTCTCCATGCCCTCGATGATCTTTTTTCGGCGCGCAGCCCCCAAGTCTTGTCCGTTCGCCAGCTCATACCATTTGCATTGCCAGCCAATCCAGCGTGGCGGCGCTCCGAGATCACAGGACTCCGTCAGCTGGAGGTGGAACTCCACACCTGGTTGGTTTGCGAGTTGCTTGAAGCGACCAAAGCGCCCGTAGTGGCGGCGCACAAGAGAGCGACAAAGCTTCTCGAAGTTCTCATCCGCTGCTCCAGGCAGCTCGCTGAACACATTCCAATTTGCTTCAGGCATCGGTGCTTTCTCTGTCAGCTGGCATCAATGGAACCGTCGGTTGGATAGTCGTGCGCCGAGAAGACTTCGACCTTCGCCCCAGCCTCGATAAAGAGCTTCACGAACACAGACACCTCTGCCTCGTCAGTCGTGACAGTGATTCGATCGCCTTCACGCCTGAGTTGATGATCAAATACCAACTGGCCCAGATCAGCAGGCCCTAAGGTGTTGAGCTTCAAGCTGCGCAGCAACGAGAGCATTTCATTTGAAAATCTCTGATCTTCCGGGTCACCATGAAGGGTGGAGAGGCTGTCATCTTTAGAAGCCTGAGCGCTGAGCTTGTCAATATCCTTCTCAATCTTCTCTGCGTCTTGCGCTCGCTTGAACCTCCCGATGAGAACCAGGTTCATCGAGTGCTCAGACCCATATCCGTTCCAAATCTTCATGATTGCGTCTCTCGTTTGATCTCGAAGGTATTTCTGAGTCGGTTAAGCGCCGAAAGAACCCCGGCGTCTCCAATCTTCACGCCGGCGGGCGAGTAAGAACTCGTGCGCAGCGTGCCGGATGCGTCTATGTGCGCATAGGCCTGAAGGCCTCGCTCATCGGGGAGCGGGTCGCACGTCGGCAGTCCTGATGCACCCGCCTCGCTGACCGCAAGGCGAACCTTGCCTCTGTAGTTGGAGACCCAGTCCTGAAGTACTCGTCCGACCACTCCATCCATGCTTGCGACCGCGGTGGTTGCTTGCTGAGGAAGCAACAGCAATTCGCTAGCTCCAACCTTTTGTGCGAGCTCGCTCATCGCATCAAGTTCTGTAACCGTGCGCTCGTTGACCACTATGTTGATTCCAAAGGGCGACAAGGACGCAATCGACTCCATGCCTCGAAGCAGGCTGGCAAACTGCTTCCCGCGCTGTTCTTCATAGTTGCGACCTACCCCGTCAACGCTAATGCGTGCGAAGTGGATCGAGCCCTTGAGGCGCTCGACCAGCTGTGGCGTCATGTGATGACCATGAGTCGTGAATGTGACCGCGAGCCGAGTTTCTCCAGAAGCTCGTTTGCATATATCAACAAAGTCAGGATGCAGCGTGGGTTCGCCGCCGCCCAATCCGACGCCGAGGCAACCCTCTGTATCTAGTTCCTTCAACCAGCCGAGCACCTGGTCAGTACGCAGCGACGACTTGTGCTTTGGCGCGTAGCAGTACGTGCAGTGAAGGTCGCAAACATTGGTCAGTGCAATGGATATCTGGCGGGGAGACGTCGACCAAACCGCCTCTTCAGGGCGCAACTCTTCCAGCAGGACATTCAGACCTGAAAGTCGATCGAAAAGATGTACCCCGTTTGGGCCGAATCTGGACTTCATAAGGCATTGTCACCGAAAGCAGTCTTACCTTGAATGGGTATTCTAGTGCATCGACGTTCTCCAGGCAGCCTTTGGCGCGTTTGCCTGCTAAGCGCCTAACTATCAATCGGCGCCTGCCGTCCGCCGGGTCGAGGATGCTGTTCTCACGGATAACTGCTTAATCACCAAGAATTCGCCCGAGGCGAGCTGCATCGTGATCGAATGCAGCGAACGAGCCGGTGCGGAGTCGTGACTTCCGCTTTCGCTGCACTGCGGTCGTTGGGCTGAGACCACCGAACGGCTGTTGTGGGCACGCAGCACTCATTGAGGTTAGTCGAAAGCAGCCATTCGAGCCGGCTTCAAGTGTACGACTGCTGACCTACCCATTGCAGCCATTGGTGGCGCAGTACCCCACTGGCCGCATTGGCCGATGAGCAGCCCAGCGCCCCCTGATCTGTTGTATCACCCCTTCCACGAAGTCGCATTCACGAGTCTTCTCGACTAAGGCCAGCCGGGTGCCGGACGTGGGCACGCCTGCAGGGTCGGGTTGCCTGGATGTCTCCGGTGGCTGTATTGGGTAATCGTCGCTCGACATCGGGCAGCTGTTCCACGACATCCCGCAATTGTTGCTCGATGCCGTGCAAACTTCGCCGGATGTCGGGCGAGGTTTGCCGGACATCGAGCAGCGTCCGCCCGATGTCCGGCAGGGGCTCACGGGTGTCGGGCTTGCGTTGCATGATGTCGGGCAATGAATGCGTGACATCCCGCAATTGTTGCTCGATGTCGTGGGAGGGTTGCCCGATGTCGTGGGTTGATCGCTCGATGTCGAGCAGCGGTTGCCCAATGTCGTGGGGGGAACGCTCAATGTCGAGCGGCGGTTGCCTGGCGTGCTTGGTGAAATCCGTGGCGACCTGGATGTCTTTCACGATGGTTGTGTGGGATTGCCGGTGATCCTCGCGGCGCGGTGTGGTGTCGAGCAGGGCTTGCCGACCAAGCGGGTATGGCGGTCGGGGGCGTGCCTATGACCTGCTTGCCATGATGGGCGCTGGGCGTTACGTCCCGAACCTCTTGCCTGGCTTGGGTTTCGGGACGTTCCGTGCCTAGCGGTGGCTGTCTTGCCCAGGCGTTTGGTCAGGCCTCTTGGCGTTCCAGTGGCGTCACTCTGCGATTGCGAGGCGCAGCTGGATGATTGCGTCACGTCTCTCCGGCTTCGGGATGCGAGTTTGTTGGGCGTCGCGGCTGGAGGCGGCGCGCGGGAGGCGGGGAGGGCGCGGTGGGGGCCGGTGATCCTTGGCTGCCGTGCCGAAGAAAAAGGGCTGCCCTGGGGCGGGCCGGCCCGGGTTCCGCCGGGCCGTTTTTGTTTGTGCTGCCTCAGTGCTCGACCCGGAAGCGGTCCACCGCCTCCGACATGCGCCGCGAGAGGCGGGCGAGGGTGCTCGCCGCGCCGAGCGCTTCCCGGGCCGAGGCGTCGTTCTGGCCGGAGATCTGGCTGATCCGCGCCACCTCCTCGCCGATGCCGCTGCTGGCTGCGGCCTGCTGGCGCAGGCTGTCCGACATCTCGGCGGCGATGGTGGCCACCTCTTCGGCGCCAGCTTCGATCACGCTCATGGTGCGGCCGGAGGCTTCCACTTTTTCCACCCCCGTTGCCACCTGCTGGCGCGCGGAGGCCATGCCCTGGATCGCGTCACTGGTTCCGGTCTGGATGGATTCGACGACCCGGGCGATCTCCTGGGTGGAGGCCGCGGTGCGTTCGGCCAGCTTGCGCACCTCGTCGGCCACCACCGCAAAGCCGCGGCCCTGTTCGCCGGCGCGGGCGGCTTCGATGGCGGCGTTGAGAGCCAGCAGATTGGTCTGATCGGCCACCTCGCGGATCACGCTCACCACGGTCGAGATGTGCTCCGACGCTTCGCCCAGGTGCTGGATGCGCTCGGCGGCGGCCGAGACGGCCTGCTCGATGCTCGCCATCTGGGCGATCACGTCGCGGGTGGCTTCCTGGCCGCGGGCCGCCTGTTGGCGGGTCTCGCGGGTATGGGCGTCGGCGCTGCGGGCGTTGTCGCTCACCTGGTTGATGCTGGCGGCCATCTCGCCCACGCCGTTGGCCATCGCGTGGGAGGCGTCGTTCTGGGTGGCCGCGGCGCCGGCCAGGGCTTCCGAGGTGCGGGAGAGGGTGGCCGCGGTGTCCTCGATCTCGGTGGCCTGCTGGCGCAGCTCGGCGATCAGTGCGCCGACGTTCTGGGCGGTGGCGTCGATGTTGTTGGCGATGATGTGCAGCTCGTTGCGGGTGCCTTCCTCGTGGGGCTCGCGGCGGATGCGCGCCTGCAGATCGCCCGCACCGATGCGCCCGAGCACCTCGACGATGGCCTTCACCGGCCGCATCTGGTGGGTGATGAAGGTGTAGAGCAGCAACGACAGCACCAGCGCCGCCACCGACGCGGCGATCAGGATGATGTTGCGCAGGGCCGTGCTCTCGGCGGTGAAATCCTCCATGTAACCGCCGCCAGCCACCACCAGGCCACCCAGGCTGTCGGTGTGCTCGTAGTAGGCGATCTTGGTCCGGGATGCGCCGTCCCGATCCTTCCAGGGATAGGTGATGCTGCCGCCGCTGCCCGTCAGCATTCGTTCAAGCGGTTGGCCGCCTTCGGCGTCGCGGATCTCGGCGGCGTTCTTGCCCGCCAGTACCGGATGGAAAATCATCAAGCCCTTCTCGTTGCCCTTGGAGCGCACCAGGAAGGCGTAACCACTATTGCCGAACTTGAGGCTCTCCAGCGCCGTCTTGAGGCTGCCGAAGGCGCCGGTGAGGTCGAAACCGACGAAAAGCGCGCCCACCACCTTGCCGTCCTTGTCGCGGGCGGGGGTGTACTTGGTCATGTACTGGCGGCCGAAGAGCTTGGCGACGCCCAGATAGGTTTCCCCGGCGATGAGCTTGGCCGTGGCGGGATGGTCGGCGGCGAGCGCGGTGCCCACGGCCCGCTCGCCGGCGTCAGTCTTGAGCGAGGTGCTCACCCGCACGAAGTCGTCGCCCTTGCGCACGAACACCGTCGCAACGCCGCCCGAGCTGCGCGCGAACGCGTCGACGCTGGTGAAGTCGAGATTGACCGGCTTGCCCTGGTATTCGAGGTTCGGCGTTTCCGCCGTGCCCACCATGACCGTGCGGTCGGGGCGGAGCACGAAGGGTTCGGGAAAGTGGGACAGAAAGATCGCCGACACCTTGTCGGTCAGGCCCACGCTGATCTCGTGGGTGGTGTCCACCAGCTGGCGCAGGCCGTGGATGTGGCCCTTCACCTCCCGCTCGGCGTGCTCCAGGCCAAGGCGGTAGGTGTAGGACGAGACAAACAGCGCCAGTCCGAGTATGACCAGCCCGCCCAGCAGAATGGATGCACCCACGAACTGGTGACTCAGGGACATCCGGTTGATCGATTTCATCGTGCTCCCCCACGCCGTCGATGGGCGTCCTCGATTTATTACTAAAGTAATAGGTGATCCTGCTACGGCCGCTCGGCGGAAATCTTGAGCTGGCCTGCGTTTCGGATGCACGAGGGTGTGACGGATGGCCGCTTTTGGCGCCTGCCTGAAGCGTAATCGATTAGTATTCTCATACTCATTTCGATTGGGCGATGTCGGGCGTGAGCATGCGGGCGTGGTGACGGCTGGGTTGCGCCCGGAAAACCGGCCCTGAAATGCACAAGGCCCGGTCGAAACCGGGCCTTGCTGGGGAGGATCGCTGCAGCGCGGGCTTACCAGTGGGTTTCCCGGTCCGGCGTGGCGGTGATCTTGTGGATCGTCAGGTCGGCGCCTTCGAATTCCTCTTCCGGATCGAGGCGGATGCCGATGAGGGTCTTCAGCGTGCCATACACGATGGTGCCGCCCGCCAGCGCGATGACAATGCCGGCCAGGGTGCCGGCTACCTGGGCCACGACGCTTACCCCACCAAGGCCACCCAGCGCCGTGGTGCCGAAGATGCCCGCGGCAATGCCGCCCCAGGCGCCGCACAGGCCGTGCAGCGGCCACACGCCGAGCACGTCGTCGATCTTCCAGCGGTTCTGGGTGACGGTGAAGAGCTGCACGAACAGCACGCCGGCGACGGTCCCGGTGGCCAGCGCGCCGATCGGGTGCATCAGGTCGGAACCGGCACATACGGCGACCAGGCCGGCCAGGGGGCCGTTGTGGATGAAGCCCGGGTCGTTCTTGCCCAGCACCATCGCCGCCAGGGTGCCACCGACCATCGCCATCAGCGAGTTGAGGGCGACGAGGCCGCTCACCTTGTCGAGGGTCTGGGCGGACATCACGTTGAAGCCGAACCAGCCGACGGTGAGGATCCACGCGCCGAGGGCCAGGAAGGGGATGTTGGAAGGCGGGTGGGCCGCCACGTTGCCATCCTTGGTGTAGCGGCCGCGGCGGGCGCCCAGCAGCAGCACGGCGGGCAGGGCGATCCAGCCACCCACGGCATGCACCACCACCGAGCCGGCGAAGTCGTGGAACTTGGCGCCAGTGGCGGCTTCGAGCCAGGGCTGGATGCCGAAGTTGTCGTTCCAGGCGATGCCTTCAAAGAAGGGATACACAAAGCCGACCAGCAGGAAGGTGGCGATGCTCTGGGGGTGGAACTTGGCCCGCTCGGCGATGCCGCCGGAGATGATCGCCGGGATGGCCGCCGCGAAGGTGAGCAGGAAGAAGAACTTCACCATCTCGTAGCCGCTCTTCTGGGCCAGCACTTCGGCACCGGAGAAGAAATTGACCCCGTAGGCCACGGTGTAGCCGATGAAGAAGTAGGCGATGGCCGACACGCAGAAGTCGGTCAGGATCTTGACCAGCGCGTTGACCTGGTTCTTCTTGCGGACGGTGCCGACCTCGAGGAAAGCGAAACCTGCGTGCATCGCCAGCACCATGATGGCGCCGAGCAGCACGAAGAGAACATTACTGGCGTTGCTTGATTGCTCCATTTTGGGCTCCAAAATCGAAGCGGAGCACCAAGCAGGTGCTGTGCCAGTTTTGATTTATCAAAAATTTCAATCAATTCATAAGCTTGACATGAAGCTTGCACGAAGTTGTCGCACTTAAACCGTGCGCTTTACGTCCGTCTGCACCAAAATCAGGCGCAAGCGTGGTGCATTGAACCCCGAAACCGTGCGTTTACCAGGCGTTCTCGACCGCGATGTGGCCGGGGGCGGCCAGCCGGCTGAGACGAAAACCCCGTTCCATCAGGGCCTTGTGAGTGTCGCGCACCATGTCGGGGCTGCCGCAGATCATGAAGCGGGAGTCGGCATCGGTGAAGGGAAGGCCAACGGCGGCTTCGAGCTGGCCGCTGCGGATCAGATCCGGGATACGCGCATGAAGGGCGCCGGGCGCCGACTCGCGGGTGACGACCGGCTGATAAACGAGCTTGTGGCCGTGCTCGGCCCACAGGGGGTGCTGGCGCAGCGCGGCGATCTCGTCCTGATAGGCGAGGTCTTCGGCCACACGGGCGCAGTGGACGAGGATCAGGCGCTCGAAGCGCTGCCAGGTGGTCTCGTCCTGCAGTATCGATAGATAGGGCGCGAGGCCGGTGCCGGTGCCAAGCATCCACAGGTCGCGACCGTCTGCAAAGCGGTTGGTGGTGAAGAAACCGTTGGCCGCCCGCTCGATCATCACGCTGTCACCCACGCCCAGCTTTTCGAGCTGAGACGTGAAGGCGCCGTCCGGCACCACGATGGAGTAGAACTCCAGGTGCTCGTCCCAGGTGGCGGAGGTCATCGAATAGGCCCGCCACACCGGCGCACCGTTCTCCTTATATAGACCGAGCCGCGCAAACTGCCCCGGCACGAAGCGAAAACCGGGCTCACGGGTCAGCCGGAACGACAGCAGCCTGGGGCTCCAGCGGTGTATCCAGATGATAGTGGCGGTCGTGCTGCGGCTGTTCGTGTCGGCAACGTCGTCCATGGGGGGGCTCCGTGGGGGGAAAGGTGGTGCCTCACGGGAAAGACCGTTGCCGACGCCCAATCGTTCCGCTCAGGGCGTGTCGCCGGGATTATGGCTGACGCATTACGGCAGCGGAGTGACGAGAATTGTCACTATTGGCGCTGTCTGTTCTGGCCGGTGGGGCGGATGGGGAGTGCGATGTGGTCATCACGTCCTTGATTTATATGGAATCGGTTGGGTCCATCTTTTTTTGGCATGGGCCTTGCCTATAAGAGTGCAGTCGGGTCTCTGGCCCGCTTCGAAATACCTATAATCTCTTGGAGATACGCACATGAAAAAGCAAGGCGGTTTCACTCTTATCGAACTCATGATCGTCGTGGCCATCATCGGCATCCTGGCTGCGATCGCGGTTCCCCAGTACCAGCAGTTCCAGCGCAAGGCCCGCTTCACTGAAGTGATCTCCGCCACCGGCGCCTTTAAGAGCGCTGTCGAATTGTGCATCCAGAACAACAACAATTCGGCGACTGGGTGTTCGGCTAACAAGTCTGGTGATGGCTGGTCGATTCCCGCAAAAACTGCGACCTCCGGACACGTTGCCAGTGTGGATGTCGCTGATGGTGTGATCACCGCAATTGCCACTAAAACCGATGGTTTGAACGGTGAGACTATTGTTTATAAGCCGGATCTCACTGATACCACAAAGATTCTTTGGGTTAAGGACACGACGACCAGCTCTTGCTCCACCGCCACCCCGGCGATCTGCTGATTGTCCTGAAATCCTCAGGCCACCGTTTGCGGTGGCCTGACGGAGCAAGCCCGGAACGCGTAAGCCTTCCGGGCTTTGTTTTTGCGTGCTGCATCCGTCTTTCAGACTTCCCGCAGAGCTTTTCGGGCGCCGGCATGAGCCGATGCCCCTGATCCGGAGATTCTTCCTTGGCTGCCGGATACCCGGAATTCCAGCATTCATCTCCCCCGGCGCGCTGGGCAGACGTGCTGCTGCTCGGAGTGCTGCTGCTGCCCGTGTTGGCGTTGCCCCAGACCTGGGCCCACCGGGCTGCGTCCGTGGGCGTGCTGCTGGCGCTGGTGTTGATTGCCGCCGGCCTGCCGTGGCTGCGCGGGCTCGGTCGTGCGCTGGCTGTGGTGTGCCTGCTGCTGGCGCCGTCGGTGGCGTGGTACGGGCTGCGTTTTGGCGTGGTGCCGGGCGACGAACTGATGCTCACCCTGCGCATGAGCGATGCCCGCAGCGCGGTCGAGTTCCTGCGCGACGTGGCCGGGCAGTGGACCACCTGGGCGGTGTTCATCCTGGAGGTGCTGGTGCTCGTGGCGCTGAGGGCCCGTCGCCCGTGGCGGGTGAGCCGTCAGTGGCGGCAGGCAGGGCTGCTCGCCGGGCTACTCTATCTGGCGTCGGGGCTCGTCCACGACAGTTTTCTGCGTAGCGGGCTGCCCCTGGCTCCCTGGGCCACGCCCGAGCTCCTGCTGCGCACCTATCCGGTGTCTCTCATCCAACCGGTGGCATTGCTGGCCTCGCCGCAGCCGACGCTGGCGGAAATCGAACCGGTCAGCGTGACTGTCGACGCCGCGGCCCGCGAGCTCGCCCAGACCTATGTGCTGGTGATCGGCGAGTCGGCACGGGCGGATCGCCTCGGCCTCAACGGCTACGCGCGGGACACGACGCCCATCCTGGGCAGTTTGCCGGGCGTGGTGAGCTTTCCCCATGTGCGCTCGGTATCCGACTGCACGCTCCATGCGGTGCCGGCCCTGCTGACCATGGCTGACGCCGCCGGTATCGCCCGACGCCGGCCCGACGAGGCGGTGCCGACCCTGTTCGATTACTTCGGCGCCGCCGGCTTCTTCACCGCCTTCTTGTCGATGCACGAGCCGGTGCTGGCCGAGTCCATCGGCATCCGCGCCGACCTCGCCCGCAACCTGCGCTACCTCAATCCGGATTCGCCCCTGCGGGACGACGCGCTGCTGCCCGAGCTGCGGCGCCTGCTGATGGTGCCAAAGGCCCGCAAGTTCATTGTGCTGCAACTCATCGGCAGCCACTTCGAGTACGAGCAGCGCTACCCGGCCGATTTTGCCCTCTACCGCGGCGACGGCTCGCCGGAGAGTGAGCGCTCTGCCCGCTACGACAACAGCCTGCGCTACACCGACTGGATCCTCTCGCAAGTGATCGAAACCCTGCGCAGCCAGCAAGGCGAGGTCGTGCTCGCCTACGCCTCCGACCACGGGGAGAACCTCTACGACGACGCCCGGATGCGCTACCAGCACTGCGGCAGCGTGACCCACTTCGACACCCAGCCCGCGACGCTCTTCTGGGCCGAGCGGCTGCACAGCCCCGGGCCGTGGCAGATGCTCATCGCCAACCGCGAGCGCTACATCGGGCAGGAGATGGTCGGCGCCACCCTGCTTGATCTTGCCGGCGTGCGGGTGCCGGGCGCCGCGCTGCCCGAATCCCTTGCCGGCCCGATCCGCGAACAGCGCGTGCGCTATGTGCTCGATGGTGGCAAGCTCACGGGCTTTGCCAGGGACGGGAGCCCGGCCCCATGAATCCACGCAAGATCCCATCTCCGAACCATGACGCCCGCGCCCCTGGCGAGGCCGTGTCGCTGGTCGTCATCCACGCCATCAGTCTGCCTCCCGACCGCTTCGGTGGCAGCGGGGTCGAGCAGCTATTCACCAACTGCCTCGACCCTGCGGAGCACCCTTACTACTCGGGCATTCACCACCTGCGGGTGTCGGCCCATTACTTAATCCGTCGCACCGGTGAGCTGATCGAATTCGTGCCGCCCGAACTGCGCGCCTGGCATGCCGGCGTGTCCAGCTGGCGGGGGCGGGAACGCTGCAACGATTTCTCGGTGGGTATCGAGCTGGAGGGCTGCGACACGCTGCCCTTCGAGCCGGTGCAGTACGAGGTGCTCGCCGATCTGCTGGCCGATCTGTGCGGGCGTTTTCCCGTGGAAGGCGTGACCGGCCATTCGGACATCGCGCCGGGCCGCAAGACAGACCCCGGTTCGTGGTTTTCGTGGGGGCGTCTGCGCCGCGAACTGGCCGCGCGGGGGCGTCCGGATCTCGTTGCCCGGATCGAGCCCGAAGGGGCGGTCGACGCCGACGACGAGGCGTCGATGCGCTGGCCGTTTCCAGTCGCTGCGCGCCCTGACTGACGGTTTCGGGACGCTTCGCGAAACCCGCCCGGCGACTGGCTTTGCCCCGGCAGGGCCGTCCAGAGCCGCGCCGGCACTGCCTTCCGGATGATGCTTACGGAATGTCCTTGGCGGCGCCGTGAAAGCCCCCGGATTGACAAAAACCAGTCGAATCAATACAATGCGTTTTGTGTGCAATGCAGCACACATTTTTTTGAGTCGTTTTTTGTAAAACGTCGGCGCAGAAACCGCCGCATGGCCGGGCATCCCAAGCCGGTCACTGGCCAGAACCCTGGTCTGGTTTCAGCGTCATTTTTGGCACGCTGCCTGGTTGCACCAGCGTGTTTGGATCAACCCCTGGCGACCTAGTCTTTCGAGTGCCGTCGGCCGGTATTTTTGGCTGACGAGTTGAACCCGGCCCTGCTTTTCGAGGGCTGTCGGGTGATACAAGCGGAGCATCGCTTCCCGTTTTTTCAGGGGCGATCTTTCGTGCGCGCTTGCCTGACTGTGGCCACAGAAAGGAGAGCCCATGTTCGCAACTCGTATCACGAAGTACGCACGTCACGCGGCTTCATTCATGCTTCACTTCGCCCACGGCGGTTTGCTCGTCGCTGGCCTTATCGTCACTCTTTTTGTCGCTTCGCGGATCGCCAATCATGGCGTTCAGGGTCTTTCGCTCGGCAGCTTCACCGGTGGTCCTGCCACCTCCGCCGCCGTCGAAGAGATCGAGCCGGAAGTCGTGGAAGTCGCTGACGCCACGTCGACCAAGCTCAGCCCCGACCTGCAGCGCGTCAAGACCTACATCGCCAAGCGCTACCAGGTCTCCGCGGTTGCAGTCGAGCCGCTGCTGGCCTCGGCCCAGCAGACCGGCCGCAGTGTCGGCGTCGACCCGCTGCTGCTGGTGGCCGTGATGGCCATCGAGTCGCGGTTCAACCCCTTTGCCGAAAGCCCGATGGGGGCTCAGGGCCTGATGCAGGTCATCCCCAAGTGGCATCCGGACAAGATCGACGTCAAGTCCGACAAGGGCGCGATGTTCGATCCGGATACCAACATCCGCGTCGGCGCCCTGGTGCTCAAGGAGTACATCCAGAGCACGGGCTCGGTTGAGCGGGCCCTCCAGCAGTACAACGGATCCAGCGATCCCACCGCGCCCTACGCCAACAAGGTGATGGCGGTGAAGGCCGCCCTGAGCCAGGCCGCCCGTGGCGGCAAGTTCTTCGGCGTCTGATCCGTTGTTTTGCAGCCTGCCGTCAGGCAGGCGCGTGTCTCTTCCTTTCTGCCGATCCCCCTCCGCGCCCCCGCAACAGGCGCCGGAGGGGTGATGTGCCCGCCGCTGCCTACAGCACGCGGCGGATGCGTTCGGCGGCTTCTACCAGCCGGGCTTCGTCGGTGGTGTAGGCAATGCGCAGGTGACGCTCTGGCGCGTTGTCCCCAAAGTCGATGCCCGGGGTGGTGGCCACGCCGGCTTCCTCGATGAGCCGCTGGGCGAGTTCCTCGCTGCTGGCGGCGATGTCCGAGATGTCGGCGTAGAGATAGAAGGCACCCTGGGGCTCCGTCGCAAAGCGGAAGCCGATGTCGCGAAGCGCAGGCAACAGCGCATTGCGGCGGTCGGCAAAGGCGTGGCGACGGGCTTCCAGGATCTCCAGCGTGCCCGGCTCGAAGGCCGCCAGTGCCGCATGCTGGGCTGGGGTCGACGGCGAGATGAAGAAGTGCTGGGCGAGTTTCTCGATGTCCCGCACGTAGCCTTCGGGCACCACCATCCAGCCAAGCCGCCAGCCGGTCATCCCGAAATACTTCGAAAAGCTGTTCACCACGAACACGTCATCAGCCCGGCTGAGGGCGGTGCTCGCCTCGACGCCGTAGTTCAGGCCCTGATAGATCTCGTCCACGATCAGCACGCCACCGCGGGCCGCCACGGTGTCGCGCAGGGCCACGATCTCGTCCAGATCCAGCAGTGTGCCGGTGGGGTTGGCCGGGGAGGCCACCATCAGCCCGCGGGTGTTGGGCGTCCAGGCGGCAGCGACGTGGGCCGGCGTGGGCTGGAAGCGGGTGGTCGCATCCACCGGCAGGGCCACCGGCTTGCCTTCAAAGCTGCGCACCAGATGCCGGTTGGACGGATAGCCCGGATCGGGCAGCAGCCATTCGTCGCCCGGATCGGTGAGCACGCCCAGGGCCAGCATCAGCGCGCCGGACGCGCCGGGGGTGACGATGATGCGCTCGGGCGCCACGTCGGCCCCGAAGCGGTCGTGGTAGAAGCGGGCGATGGCCTCGCGCAGCGCGGTGAGGCCCAGGGCCGGCGTGTAATGCACGTGGCCGCTGGTGAGAAAGCGGCGGCCGGCCTCGACGATCGGGGCCGGGCTGGGGAAGTCCGGCTCGCCGACCTCCAGGTGGATGATGTCGCGGCCTTCGGCGGCCAGGGCGTGGGCGCGCTTGAGGATCTCCATCACGTGGAAGGGCTGGATGTCGGCCATGCGGCGGGCGATTCGGGTCATCGCGAAGTCCTGATTCTCTGGCGTTGCGGGAATCGACCATTGTAGGCCAGCCCCGCCTGCAGGCGCGACCCGGCGCTCCTCAGAACAGCGTGGTGAGGCGCAGCCAGCCTTCCGGCAACACGTCGATCACCCGAGCTTCCAGCCATTTGTCGGCACCGGTGAGGATGGCGATGCCGGCCAGGCCGATCAGCAGGCCGAATGCCTTCTTCATGCCGTCGCCCCGGGCGAGCACCCAGCCCCGGGTGCGGGCGAGGCTGGCCCGGGACGCGTAGGCCACCGCCACCAGCGGCGTGGCCGCGCCAAGGCCGAACACACCGAGGATCAGCGCCCCGCGGCCGGCGCCACCTTCGCTCGCTACCAGTGTCAGCGCCGAAGCCAGCAGCGGCCCGGAGCAGGGGCTCCACACCAGCCCGAGCACCCCGCCCAGCAGCAGCGCGCCGCCGAGGGAGCCGCCGTCGAGCCGGCTCGATGCCGCATTGGCCGACGAGGCCACGGGCAACAGCAGCTGGCTGAAGCGTGCGCCCAGGGGCGGCACCAGCATCACCAGCGCAAAGGCGATCAGCAGCACGGCGCCAAAGGTCCGCACGCTGTCGGGATCAATGCCCAGCGCCGGGCCCAGGGCGCCGACCACGAGGCCGATCGCGGCAAACGATGCGGCAATGCCGGCCCCCATCGCCAGCGGCGCCAGCCGGTTGGCCTGCATCGCGCCGCCAACCACCAGAGGCAGCACCGGAAAGACGCAGGGCGAGAGGGTCGTCAGGCTGCCGGCGAGGAGGCTGAGCCCGAGCTGGGGCAGGGAGAGGGCGGCGTCCATGATCGCGCCCTCACTGGGCCGGGGAGACGGCCGAGCGCAGGGCGGCGCGCAGGCGGTCGGCATCGGTCTCGCCGGCCAGCCTTGCCGTTTCCTTCGCACCGCGCCACACGATCAAGGTGGATTGGGTGCGCACGCCGAGCTTCTGCCGGAGGGCGCGCTCGCTGTCGTAGTCGGCCACCAGCAGCGGCAGAGGCAGGCTCGCGTCCGGCTTGAGGCCGTCGAAGACCTTGGCCTGGGCGCGACAGGTAGGGCACCACGGGGCGTGGAAATGCACGGCCACCGGCTTGCCGGCCGATTGGGCGGCGGCGAGGGCGTCGGCCGAGTAGGGCTGGATTTCCAGCGCTTGGGCGGCGATCGGCGCCAGCAGGCAGGCGAGGGCGGTAACGACGCGGGGGATGCGGGTGAGGCGGTTCATGGCGGGCTCCGGGTGACATGCGGGCGTGCATGTCGGATTGGTCGGAGCACGCGTCGGATTCTTACAGCGCGCCGTCAGATTTCAGTCGGTGTCGGGCCAGCCGGTGGGGCGATGGTGCCAGTCGAGCCGGCGCCGGGCGAGGTCGAAACTCGCCAGGGTGGTCAGCGCGCCGCCGATCTCGGGCGCCGCGTAGTGCATCAGGCTGATGCGCTCGACACGGCAGGGCAGAGCGGGGGCGGCAAAGGCGTCGAGCCGCGGCTGGATGCGGGCGGTGGGCCAGGTGCCGGCGTAGAGGCCGACGGTGACGTGGGGCGTGTAGGGGCCGCCGGGCTCGTCCTGGTCGCCGGCCAGGGCGCGGCGCAGGTGGCGGATGCCGCCGGCGGGGTCGGCTACCGACAGGAAGGGCGCCGAGCTGAAGCTCGCCAGCGCGCCGACGGTCAGCGTGAAGGGCGCCGGTGCAGCGACCGCCAGCGCGGCGACTTGGGTAGCCAGTTGATCGGGGCTGTAGTCGTCCGGGCGCTGCGGTTCAGCCGTCGGAAAGCCGCACAGGGCCAGGGTGATGTGGGGCTGGCGGCGGTAGCCGTCGAGGAGCAGCCCGTCCAGATGGGCCTCGGCCCCGGCCACGGCCTGGCGCACGTCGGGCAGGTCCACGTCCACCGCCCACAGGGCGTAGTGCGGGCGGCCCAGGTGCCATTCGGGAAAATCCCGACGCTCGTTGCGCAGGGTCTGCCCGGCGGCGAGGAAGGCCGCCCGGGCGTGGTCGAAGGTGTTTGTGGTCAACGGCGTACGGGCGGGGTGGGCGAAGTCAGCGGGCGGACGGAAGGCGCTCGCACATCCGGTTGCGCGGTTCGGGCAGGGTCTGGCCCTTGGCCTTGGCCCGTTCCATCATCTGGGCGTGGTGTTCGGCGACGTAGGCGAGGCATTCCTCGCGGGACTGCATGCCGCGCATGCGATCCCGGTGGGCGCTGCGCTCCTCGGGCGTCATCAGCGCCATCCCCGGGGTGTTGCGACGGTTGGCTCGCCAGTTGCACTGGGGCGAGCCCTGGGCCTGCCCGGCGGCAGCGCAGGGGCGATTGGCCGGGCCGGCGCCCGGGCCCATTCCGCCGCCCATCCCGCCACCCATCCCACCGCCCATTCCCGGTCCGGGCTGGGCCCAGGCGATGCTGCTCATCAACAGGCTGGCTGCGGCCAGCGCAAGGCTGTGCTTGAAGGTTTTCATGGTGATCTCCTGAGCGAAGGGCCCACCACGCGCGAAGCGGCGCCGGCGAGAGCCATTCAGCCCAATGGTAGCGCGCCAGCGCCCGCTTTCAAGCGCCACCCCCGGAACCCCCGCCAAACAATGACAGTCTCCCACTACCCACTACCCACTACCCACTACCCACTACCCACTACCCACTACCCACTACCCACT
>NZ_CALAYQ010000195.1:0-25493 GCF_937894855.1 uncultured Zoogloea sp. | reverse complement strand
CGCCGACATTCGCCTTGTAAGGGCGACGCTCTACCAACTGAGCTAAGCACCCGCTCAATCGCTGCAAAGCCAGCGAAAGCAACAGCCCATCAGTTTAGCGCATCCTTCAGTGCTTTGCCAGGCCTAAATTTCGGGATCTTGGCAGACTTGATCTTGATGCTCGCGCCCGTGCGGGGATTTCGGCCGGTGCGGGCTGCGCGCTTGCCTACATGGAAAGTACCGAACCCGACAAGGGTTACACTTCCGCCCTTCTTGAGCGCCTGCTTGACTGCGGCAATCGTGGCATCCAACGCCCGGCCTGCCGTTGCCTTCGGAATATCTGCGCTTTCAGCAATCTGATCAATCAATTCGGATTTGTTCACATCAGCCCCCTCGTTATACAATTTAACAAACAGGAAACTCCGACATCGAATGCTGGCGCGATATTCGGCTCTCGCACGAGCGCCCAAGTTGTGGCAGTTATATAACGCGCGAAAAATCGCGGTGTCAAGGGACTAACCTACTCTAATGCGTCATTTGACGTCGGACTCGATGCGAAGACGGGCTTTGATTTATCAGACACACAAAAACAAAAAGGACCGCATATGCGGTCCTTTTTGTTTTGCCAGACCGTCGCACTTGGCGACAGCGGGCTCACGCGAACTTAAGCAGCAGCAACTGCGCCCATCCCCTTGATGGCGGCGGACAGGCGGCTCTTGTGGCGAGCGGCCTTGTTCTTGTGAATGATCTTCTTGTCAGCGATGCTGTCGATCGTGCGCTGGGAAGCGACGAACACTTGCTGAGCAACTTGCTTGTCACCGCCGAGGACCGCCTTGCGGACAGCCTTGATGGCAGTGCGCAGACGCGAACGCAGACTCATGTTGAGGGCGCGGGCCTTGACAGCTTGACGGGCGCGCTTACGGGCTTGTGCCGAATTGGCCATCTTTTAGTAATCCTGAAAGAAATGCAGTAAAGCCATGGATTGTATGGGAAACCCCGATGGCTTGACAAGCATTTTACTTGCTATTTGTACAACTTTCTTGAAACAACAAGGCCCCACCTTGCGGCAGGGCCTTGAGGGCCACGATTCCGAAGCGTTTAGACGCGTTCGAAGATGGTCGCGATGCCCTGACCACCACCGATACACATCGTCACCAGTGCGTAACGGCCGCCGGTGCGCTGCAGTTCGTAGAGCGCCTTGGTGGCGATGAAGGCACCGGAACAGCCGACCGGGTGACCGAGGGCGATCGCGCCGCCGTTCGGGTTGGTCTTGGCCGGATCCAGACCAAGAACCTTGGTCACGGCCAGCGCCTGCGCGGCAAAGGCTTCGTTGGACTCGATGACATCCATCTGGTCGAGGGTCAGGCCAGCCTTCTTGAGCGCAAGGCGGGTCGCAGGGATCGGACCTTCGCCCATGATGTCGTTCGGCACACCGGCAACGGCGTAGGAGACGAGGCGAGCCATCGGCTTGTAGCCAGCGTTGGCAGCGGCAGCAGCATCGGCCAGCACGAAGAAGGCGGCGCCATCATTGATGCCGGAAGCGTTACCAGCGGTGACGGTGCCATCCTTCTTGAAGGCGGGCTTCATCTTGGCCAGGGATTCCATGGTCGTGCCACGCTTCAGGTGCTCATCGGTGTCGAACACCACTTCGCCCTTGCGGGTCTGCTTGACGATGGGGACGATCTGGGACTTGAAGCGGCCTTCGTCGATGGCAGCAGCAGCGCGACGCTGGGATTCAACGGCAAACGCATCCTGCTCTTCGCGGGAGATGTTGTGCTTGGTCGCCAGGTTTTCAGCGGTGATGCCCATGTGGCCAACGCCGAACGGGTCGGTCAGCACGGCAACCATGGAGTCAATGGCCTTGGTGTCACCCATGCGGGCGCCGGAGCGCAGCGCGGGCAGCATGTAGGCGGCCTTGGACATGACTTCGACGCCACCGCCGATACCGAAATCGGAATCACCCAGCAGGATGTTCTGGGCGGTGGTCACGATGCCCTGGAGACCAGAGGCGCACAGGCGGCTGACCTGCATCGCGACGGAGTCCATCGACAGACCGGCCTGGATGGAGGCGACACGGGAAACGTAAGCGTAACGGGAGTCGGTGGGCATGGTGGTACCCACAGTGACGTAGTTGATCAGCTGGGGATCAACGCCGGAGCGGGCGACCGCTTCCTTCATCACGATGCCGGCAAGCTCGCTGGAATCGAAATCAGCGAGCGCGCCGCCGAAGGCGCCAATGGCAGAACGGACCGCGCTCAGAACCACAACTTCACGATTAGCCATATTTATTCCTCCTCTCAATTACTACGGGAAATTACCAACCCATCCTTGCCACGCTGAGTAGTGCCAGTACAAGAAACACCAGCACAAGCGTTCTCCAGACCAAGCCGATAGTGCTTTGCATGAAATCGGCGTCCGCATCATCGCCGATTCCCATTTCAGGACGTTCAACTACTTCGCCGGATTCGAAGATCGGCATGCCGAGGCGGACGCCAAGCGCCCCTCCCCCGCTGGAAAGCAGTATACCGGAAGCCTTGTCCTTCCATTGACCGGCCTGCGCGCGCCAGCAATAGACGCCGTCCTCGAAGTCGCCGACGATCGAGAACGCCGCCGCCGAAAGGCGCACGGGCAGCCAGTCCAGGGCCGCGCAGGCCTTGCGGGAGAACTCGCCGAAGTCGCCGAAATCAAGCCCCCCGCTGCGACAGCCCCACTCCTGCTCGAAGAAGCGCGCCAGCCGGTAAAGCAGGGCGCCGCTCGGGCCGGGCAGAAGGATGAACCAGAAAATGACGCCGAAGACATTGCGATGAGAAGCGATCAACGCCTCTTCGATGGCCAGACGGGCGACTTCGCTGGAGCTGGATTCGTCGTGGGAGCGGCCGCGCCACTCGCTGATCAGCTGCCGCGCACGGGGAAGCTCACCCATTCGCAGGGCCAGCTGGATGTCGGTGAAATAGTGGCTGACGTGACGGAAACCCATCGTCAGGTAGAGCACGACCACATTGAAGGCCAGCGCCAGGACGAAGTGGATGTTCCAGAGCAGGAAGTAGACCAGCGCCGAAGCGAAACAGACGGACAGGATCGCGACCCACCACGCCACGGCACCGTGGCGGGCTTCGCCGTCGTTGAAACGGTCTTCAAGAAAACGCGCAAAAGCCTTGAGGGGCGCCTGGACGAAACGCTCGACGGAGAGCGGACGAAGTTGCTCGATGAGCAGGGCGACGATCAGCGAAAACAGGGTCATGCGGCGGGGGGCTTTTTGAAAGCCCTCGAAGTTCAGGCCTATTGGGGGTTGCTCAAGATACCACCAAACGCACCCAACACAAATGCCGTTCGCTCAACGGTGGAAGAATCGATACAGGCTGACGATCATCCCGGCCGTCGCGCCCCAGATGAAGTAATCGCCATAGGGCATCGCGTAGTACTCGCGCAGCTTGCCGCGCACCTCCACCCGATGCAGTTGGTGATTGGCTTCGTCCAGGAGAAAGGACAGCGGCACCTCGAACACCTCGGCCACCTCGAAGGCGTCGGGCGAAAGCTCGAAGGGCGGCGTGACCAGCCCGACCACCGGCGTCACGTCGAAGCCGGTGCCGGTCCGGTACTGGGGCAGACAGCCGAGCAACTCCACGTGGCGCCGCGCGAGGCTGATCTCCTCTTCCGTCTCGCGCAGGGCGGTTTCGATGGGCGAGGTGTCCTGCGCTTCGACACGCCCACCGGGAAAGCTAACCTGACCAGGATGGTGGTGCAGATGATCGGTGCGGCGGGTGAGGAGCAGCGTGGGCTCGGACTCGCGGAGTACGATGGGCACCAGCACTGCAGCCGGGCGCAACGGGCCGGACGGGATCCCCTCCTCCACCGGCGAATCGAATCCCTTGTCGTCGGCAAAGCGGTGGCGCAGCCAGTCGGCAGAAAATCGCGGGGGGGATTTCAGACCACTCATGAGTTCAGACCGTCAGTAACGCTGACGCAACTGGAGCGCGGGACCATCCCGCCGCATCTCCATGCGATTGAGAAAACTCATGCCGAGGAGCGCAAAAGGCAGCTCGCCCGAATGCACGACACCGTCGACGTTGCGCAGGGTCACATCACCCACGCGTACCGTATCCAGCACGACCCGCCAGGCCCGCGCGGTGCCATTGGCGGTCTGCATCAACGCGGGCTCGCCTTTGGTGAAATCGATTCCGGCCTTGAGGGCATCACTGCGCCCGAGTGAGACGAAGGTCGCGCCGGTATCCACGATGAAGCGGACCTGGGCGCCGTTGATCGAACCCGTCGTATGAAACTGGCCGCCGCTGTCGGCCTGGATGACCACGCTCGGCGCCCGACCGCCGGCCCCGGCTCCGCTGACATGCACCGCCCGCTGACCGATCACCAGCCGATGCCGGCCGCCGTCGAATTCGAGCGTCGCGCCGTCGGAATCGACGCTGATGACCCGCACGCCGTCGGGCGAACGCGTGCCCACACCAACCGATATGGGCGCACCGCCATTCACGACGATCAGCGCCTTGCCCGGAAAGACGCCCGCAAGCGCCACGTCGGTTGCTGCCGCCGGCAGGCTCGCAAACGCTGCAACGAGCGCGCACAGCAAATCCGAGCGGCGGAGCTTCATTAGCGAAAGAGATTCGATCATTTGACGATCATCACAAAAACAGATGGGAGACGCACGACCAAATCGAACCACCCTTCCCTTTTCACGGGCCGGTAAAAAAGAAACCAGCCCGGAGGCTGGTTTCAATTATGCCGCGAGAACGTTTCACGCGTAGGTGTTGATGCGCCCGCCGATTGTTGCTGTCGGATCCGGTGCGGCGACCGGCTGAGGCAGCGTCGCAATCAACTGGGCTGCATTGGCCTGCTGCAGATCAAGCTGCTTGCGCAGCATGACCAGCGACACGGTGTCCTGCGGCTGAACCTGCGAGGTCGTGGCGACAGAAGCGATGTTCATGGCTGCAAATCAATCCCTGAAGTTGCCATACTGCAAAGGATAGTCGGCAATTTCCTTGCGAACCAGGGCAATACAGTCTTGCAGGAGGTCACGCTTGGCACCGCTGACCCGGACGGCTTCGCCCTGGATGCTGGCCTGCACCTTCAGCTTGCTGTCCTTGATGAGCTTGACGATCTTCTTGGACTGCTCCTGCTCAATGCCCACGCGGACCGTGAGTTCCTGCTTGACCTTGTTTCCGCCCACCTTCTGCACATCACCGTGCTTGAGGCAGCGCACGTCGATCTTCTTGGCGGTCATCTCGGGTAGCAGGATGGCCAGCATCTGCTCGAGCTGGAAGTCGCTGTCGCCGTGCAGGGTGAGCAGTTTTTCGGTCTGCTCGACCCGCGCGTCGCTGCCCTTGAAGTCGTAGCGGCCGGTGATCTTGCGATTGGCGCCCTCGACGGCGTTACGCAGGGCAACCATGTCGACTTCGGAGGTGATGTCGAAGGACGGCATGATCGACTCCCGCTCAGCCGAAGTAGCAGACGTAGTGGTAAGGCTCGCCCGTCACTTCGATGTCGAAGCTGGAGTCGCCCGGCACGTTGAAGCTCTCGCCGGCGGTGGAGGTCTTCCATTCAGTCTCGCCCTTCAGGCGATAACGGCAGGCGCCGGCCACGGTTTCCATCACTTCCGGCGCGCCGGTGTTGAAGGTCAGACTGGCCGGCAGGATCACGCCGACGGTCTTCTTGCTGCCATCGGCAAACAGGACGGTGTGGCTGACGCACTTGCCGTCGAAATACACATTGGCTTGCTTGACGACGGACACGCCGTCGAATTGTGCAGACTGGGTCATTTTGTCAATTCAAAAGATGAGGTTATTCGATGCCGAGCAGCCGCTGGAGGATGCCCTTGGCCATGAAGCCGATGAAGCCGACGCCCAGGCCTATGAACATCCAGATCGCGCCGTATTTGCCCGCCTTGGATTCCCAGGCGAGGTGGCCGATGATGAAGATCATGTAGGCGATCAGGCCGCCGACGCAGACCTTGAGGGAGATGTCCTCAAACTCTGCGACGGTCAGCCCGAAAATGAAAACGTCGTTGGGATCCATGCCGGCGTATCAGCCCCGTTTGTTCTTCGCGTTGGCCGCAATGCGCATGCGCAGTGCGTTCAGACGGATGAAGCCGTGGGCATCCTTCTGATTGTAGGCGCCCTGGTCGTCTTCAAAGGTGGCGATGGTCGGGTCGAACAGCGAATCGGTCTTCGAATCGCGGGCGACGACGATCACGTTGCCCTTGTAGAGCTTGATGCGGACCCAGCCATTGACGGTCTGCTGGGTCTGGTCGATCAGGGCCTGGAGAGCCAGACGCTCGGGCGACCACCAGTAGCCGGTGTAGATCATGCTGGCGTAGCGCGGCATGAGGTCGTCCTTGAGGTGGGCGACCTCGCGGTCAAGGGTGATCGACTCGATGGCGCGGTGGGCACGCAGCAGGATGGTGCCGCCCGGGGTTTCGTAGCAGCCGCGGGACTTCATGCCGACGTAGCGGTTCTCGACCAGATCCAGACGGCCGATGCCGTGCTTGCCGCCCAGCTCGTTGAGCTTGGCGAGCAGTTCGTGGGCCTTCATGCGAGTGCCGTTGATGGCGACCAGATCGCCCTTCTCGAACTCGAGGTCGACGTACTCGGCGGCGTCCGGCGCGGCTTCCGGGGAAACCGTCCAGCGCCACATGGATTCCTCGGCCTCGGCGGACGGGTCTTCCAGGTGACGGCCTTCGAAGGAGATGTGCAGCAGGTTGGCGTCCATCGAGTAGGGCGAGCCGCCCTGCTTGTGCTTCATCTCGATGGGGATGCCGTTCTTCTCGGCGTAGGCCAGCAGCTTCTCGCGGGACAGCAGATCCCATTCGCGCCACGGGGCGATGACCTTCACGCCCGGCATCAGCGCGTAGTAGCCGAGCTCGAAGCGGACCTGGTCGTTGCCCTTGCCGGTGGCGCCGTGGGAGACGGCATCGGCGCCGGTCAGGCGGGCGATCTCGATCTGGCGCTTGGCGATCAGCGGACGGGCGATGGAGGTGCCCAGCAGGTATTCGCCTTCATAGACGGTGTTGCAACGGAACATCGGGAAGACGAAGTCGCGCACGAATTCTTCGCGCAGATCATCGATGAAGATATTCTCGGGCTTGATGCCGAACTGCAGCGCCTTGGCGCGGGCGGGTTCGAGCTCTTCGCCCTGGCCGAGGTCGGCGGTGAAGGTCACCACTTCGCATTGATAGGTGTCCTGCAGCCACTTGAGGATCACCGAGGTATCCAGCCCGCCCGAGTAGGCAAGCACCACTTTATTAACGTCGCTCATGTCCTGCTTTCTGCTAATGAGTAGATGAGTCTTGAATCAATTGTTGCCGTACTTCAGGGTCAGTCGTTTTGGACCTTGCCGATCATCAGGAATTCCATCAGGGCCTTCTGGGCGTGGAGGCGGTTCTCGGCCTCGTCCCACACCACCGACTGCGGGCCGTCGATCACTTCGGCCGTGACTTCCTCGCCGCGATGGGCCGGCAGGCAGTGCATGAACAGCGCGTCGGGACTGGCAACCTGCATCATGTCGGCGTCGACCCGCCAGTCGGCGAAGTCGCGCATCCGCTCGTCGTTTTCGGCCTCGAAGCCCATGCTGGTCCACACGTCGGTGGTGACCAGATCGGCGCCACGGCAGGCGTCCATCGGATCGGCGAAACTCACGAAGTGGTCGGAGCCCTGCACGCCGGCGAGCTCGGGGCAGAACTCGTAGCCCGGTGGCGTCGAGACGTGGACCTTGAAATCCAGCAGTTCGGCCGCCTGCAGCCAGGTGTTGCACATGTTGTTGCCGTCGCCGACCCACGCCACCGTCTTGCCCTGAATCGAGCCGCGATGCTCGATGAAGGTGAAGATGTCCGCCAGGATCTGGCACGGGTGGAATTCGTTGGTGAGGCCGTTGATCACCGGCACGCGGGAGTATTCGGCGAAGCGTTCGATGATCGACTGCTCGAAGGTTCGGATCATCACGATGTCGCTCATCCGCGAGATCACCTGGGCGGCGTCCTCGACGGGTTCGCCGCGGCCGAGCTGGGAATCACGCGTGTTGAGGTAGATGGCCGAGCCGCCGAGTTGCTGCATCCCCGCCTCGAAGGACAGGCGCGTGCGCGTGCTGGCCTTCTCGAAGATCATCACCAGCGTCCGATCGAACAGCGGGTGATGGGGTTCGTAGCGTTTGAACTTTTCCTTGATCCAGCGGGTGCGGGCAAAGAGGTAGTCGTACTCGGCGCGAGTGAAATCTTTGAACTGTAGGTAGTGTCTCGGTGCGTTCATGGCACTCGTTCTTGATTATGGTGCCGTCAGGCAAGTGGATGAGTCTGCATGCTGTTGTCAGACGCACCCGGCAGGAAAGCCCGCCCGACAAAAAGGCGAAACGGCAGCTCACGCCGCCGTTTGGTATCTAGTAACAACGTATCATCCTAATTCAAAACCATCTTTTTGTATAGCCACCCCCGTTTTGCGGCTTTTTCGTGACACCTGACCGCACACCTTCCCCGCTCCCGTCTCCGGCCGCAGCCAGGAAAAATCGCACCGCCTGATGCCGTTCGCTCAAATTCACAAAAACGGTTACGTGATCGTGCCAATATCATGATCATTTGCTACCCTTCGCGGGCTTTTTAACCAAGGGGCGCAAGGCACCGCAGGTTGCCGCTGCAGGCATCAGGAAGGCATCCAACGTAAAAGCCTGACAGGCACTCCGGATGACATCTTTTTTCATTGGCCGACAACTTTGTCCGCGCCATTGAAACCCGACGCAGATAACCTTACCCGACTTCCATCAACACGCCGGATGCCTTGCCGTTTCCAGCGAACCGAACCTACTCCGAGAGCGCAGCATATCCATGATCCGCGGCTTTATCGATTTCGACACCCTCGACCGCAACCAGAATTTTGACCGGCTCGACCTCCGGGACATCTCGCTGCCAGGCCTTCAACTTCAGCACGACGGCACCCGCGTGGCGGCTTTTGCCAATGGCGCGCAGCTGATGCTGCTGCAGGGCGAGCCGCGATTTCGTGATGCCGCCCTCGGCCGCCGTGTCGCGCAGGACGGCTGGACCGCCGCGATCGCCCAGCTCTGCGAGTCGCCGGACGCCTTCATCGCTGGCCTCGAAGGGCGTTTTGCGCTGCTGTGGATCGATCTCGCCAAGGGCCACCTCGGGCTGGCTTCCGACCGCTTCAACACCTACGGCTTCTGCTACGCCAGCGAAGGCCGCCGCCTGAGCTTTGCCGACAAGGCCAACGAAGTGCCCGCGCTGCGCCGCGAGATTGATCGCCAGGGCGTGTTCGACTACCTGTACTTCCACGCGATCCCGGCGCCCGGCACCATCTTCAAGGACATCTTCCGTCTCGAGCCGGGCGCCCGCCTGAGCGCCAACAAGGAGCGCACCCAGCTCGTCGCCTGGTGGCAGCCCCGCTTCGACGAACCCGCCAGTGCGGATTTTGCCAGCAGCGCCGCCACCTTCAAGACGCTGATCAAGTCCGCCGTCGAACGTGAACTCGACGGCGCCTCGGTGGGTGCCTTCCTCTCCGGCGGCACCGACAGCTCCACCGTCGTCGGCATGCTCGCCAAGAGCGGCAACCCGGTCACCGCCTACTCCATCGGCTTCGAGGCCGAAGGCTACGACGAGATGGAGTTCGCCAAGATCGCCGCCAAGCATTTCGGCGTGAAGCACGTCCCGTACTACATCACCTCCGACGACCTGGTCGCCAACATTCCCAGCGTCGCCACGTCCTACGACCAACCCTTCGGCAACTCGTCGGTGCTGCCCGCCTACCTGTGCGCCAAGCTCGCCCACGATGACGGCCACCGCAAGATGTTCGCCGGCGACGGTGGTGACGAACTCTTCGGCGGCAACACCCGCTACGCCAAGCAGCGCGTGTTCGGCTACTACGAGAACGTGCCCGGCCTCATCAAGAGCGCGCTCCTCGAACCGGTCATCATGCAGACCCCGCTGGGCAAGCTGCCGCTGATGCGCAAGGCCGCCAGCTACATCGAGCAGGCCACCACCCCGCTGCCCGAGCGCACCGCCCAGTACAACCTGATCTACCGCCTGGGGATGGACAACGTCTTCCCGAAGGATTTCCTCGCCGGCGTCGACACCGACGCGCCGGTCAAGCTGCAGCGCCGCGTCTGGCAGAACACCACGGCCCATGCGCTGGTGAACAAGATGCTCAACTTCGACTGGCGCTTCACGCTGGCCGACAACGACCTGCCCAAGGTGATCGGCAGCACCCGCCTTGCGGGCATGAACGTGATCTTCCCGCTCCTCGACGACGCGCTGCTGGATTTCTCGCTTCAGCTGCCGCCCGAGTACAAACTCAAGGGCCTGCAGCTGCGCTGGTTCTTCAAGGAAGCCCTGAAGGATTTCCTGCCGCCCGAGATCATCACCAAGAAGAAACAAGGCTTCGGTCTGCCTTACGGCCACTGGGTGCTCAAGCACAAGGGCCTCGACAAGCTGGCCCGTGAATCCCTCGACGTGCTCGTCGAGCGCAACATCCTGCGCAAGGATTTCGTGAGCGAGCTGTTCTCCACCCACCTGCCGGCCTACCCGGGCTACTACGGCGAGATGGTGTGGATCTCGATGATGCTCGGCCAGTGGCTGGACAAACACGCACCGGCCGGTCGCTGAACGTGAAAATGGCCGCTGCCTGAGCTGCGGCCATCGTCAAACCGGGGGCGGGCAAACGTCGGAATATTGACGCTTGCCCGCCCCCGGGGCGTTTCAGGCTTTCTGTTTCCTGAGCTGGGCCAGCTCCGCCAGCGCTTCGGCGAGATTGGCCTCGGCCCGCTGGGCGCGGGCCGTCTCGGCAAGCCGCACCTCCTCGACTGCCCTCGCCCGGGCTTCCGCCGCAGCCACGGCGGATTCCTTGCCATGGGCCGCCTCGCTGGCGGTCTTGAGCTGGGCCTGCAGGCGCTCGATCCGCCCTTCGGCGGCAGCCAGCGAAGTTTCGATCTGGCGGGTCTTCGACACCGCTTCGCGCAGGGCCGCCTTGGCTTCCTCGGTCTGCTCGCGCTGGCGCGCCTCCCGGTCTTCGCGATTGGCGATCTGCTGGCGCATCGCCATCAGCTCGGCCACCTTTTCCTGGCGAGCCGTCTCGATCTGCTTGAGCAGCAGCTCCCGCTCCTGGGCGCCCCGCTCCTGCTCATCCTTCAGGGACGCGCTGTAGCGATCCCGGTCGGACTGGAGCAGGCGCACCATCCGCTCGGATTCCGCGGTGAATTTCTGTTCCCTCGCCTCGGCGGCTTCTTCGAGCTGGCGCACGCGGTTTTCAAGCCCTTCACGCTGGCGAAGAAACTCCAGCGCCTGGCTGCGCAGGTCGCTGATCGTGCTGTCGCGGCTGCCCACCTCCTGCTCCAGCAGCGCGATCTGCCGGGACGCAGTGGCACCCACGGCTTCGAGCTGGCGGATGCGGTCATCGGCTTCCTGGAAGCGCTGACGCAGGGCTTCGCGCTCCTGCTCCAGATCCTGGCGCTGGGCGGCCAGAATCTGGTCGGCTTGCTGAAGCGACAGCGACCACATCTTGCTCATGAACGAATCCGTCGCCGAGATCAGCTCGTCGGGCATCCCCGGAATGCTACGCTGACGAAAGAAGGCGGCACCCGTCTCGCGACGCCACTGGTCGATGTAGCGCTGGACGATCTCGCTCGAGCCCTTGTTGCCGAGCTCGGCATAGACGAGGTTGAAGGACGGGTTCTCTCCTTGCGAGAGCAACTGAAAACAGATCTGCTCGACCGCCTCGAACGTGACACTACTGCTGCGGGCCATGGTTCGTTCCCTTGTTTCGAAAATGCAAATCAGTGCAACACAGGAACATTACCATACGTATACGTCCGGAAAACGTAATCTTCATGACGATTCGTCAACCACGCCACAGCAGCCCCGGAAATCCTCAAAGCCTTATGTCACCTTCAGGGCCGACGGGTTAATCCGGCTTCCCGCCAGCCCACGGCAGGCGCTGCTTCTGCGCTTCGTCGTGCCAGCGCTCCTCTTCCTCGTGGATGTAGCGCTGGGTCGTCCGGGCGTCCGTGTGCCGTGCATCCTTCTGCACATAGCGCTCGTCGATGCCGCTGTCGAGCTTGGCCGTGATCCCCGTGTGGCGCCCCCAGTGGGCCGATGCCGCGCGGAGCTTCTCCTTCTTGTGCTCCGCATCAGCCGGGAGCAGATCGGCCGCGGCGCTGAATATCTTCTTCAGGATCTGATTGAGGCGCCGCGCAGTGATCGGGCTACCGTCCTTCACCGACACCAGGATCGGCGTGGCGTCGTCCCGCCGGGGCACTGCGCTCAGACCGAGGTATTTGCGGTAACGGATCAGCGCCTGGAGCATGTCGTCAGCCACCGGCACCTTCGCCTTCTTGCCGCCCTTCCCCACCACGTGCCACCACCACAGCCCGCGCTCTTCGCGGAAGCTGTTCATCCGGTGACTTTCGAGTTCCCCGGCGCGGGGCGCCAGCATGTAGAGCGTGGCCGCAAGAAAACGTGCCCGTTCGTATTCGTCACGACCGCGCTCCGAATCGCGCGGCATCGCCTCGATGGCGGCCGTCACGGCCTGCCACATCTGGGCATCGAGAAAACGTTCGATCTTCTCGACCTCGTCGGTGCTCGCCACCGCCCGCAGCGGCCCGGCCGCCTCGGCGGACATCTTGCGGCGGCGCTGCCGGATGAGCCCGAGGGGGTTGCCCGCCAGATAACCGGCATCGACCAGATAGCGCATCAACGAATTGATCGCCGCAATCGCGGTGAGCACCGCGCTTTCAGACAGCGGCCCGACAAACGGGCGCCACTTCTCGGTGCGCCGGTCGGCCTTGGGCCCGCACCAGAGCTGCGCGGGCTGTGGGTCGGCCAGGAAGTTCAGATAGCCCTCGAAATCCTGCCGGTTGAGGCTGGAGATCGGCTTGCCGCAATCGTTGAGCGACCACAGCAGCAGCCGCTCGCACTCCCGCTGATAAATGCGCAGCGTGCCGAGGGACCGATCGTACTCGGCCAGGAAACAGCGGATCGCGTCCGCGTCGTTGTCGGCATTGATCTGCAGTCGGGCCGGGTCGGCCCGGTTAACGCCTTGCCGGCCATTGAGATCGGCGGGGATCTCGATCTCGTCGAGCGGGCGGATCGGAACAAGCGGAGGCGCGACGGGGTGGGAAGCCTCGGAAACAGGCGCGGTCTTCTTTTTCATGGGCTCAAGTTTAGCCCGAGTCCGCACTCATGACCGAAGACGCGGCCGCGCACACGACGCGCTTGCAGAAATCCGATAGCTGTATATACTTACAGCTATCGGATGCGTAACCAGTTATCGGGCTTTATAGCCCCGGCAAGGTCTGCGCATCTCACCTCAATGCCCCTGCGGGGCACCTGTCATGCTGAAAGGAGACTTCGATGGAAACCTTGATCTGCCGGATTCTGATGGTGAGCGGCGTAATCGTTGGCGTTCTGCTGGCCGGCGGCCAGGGCGACCATGCCCTGGTGCCTGCCCTGCTCGCCGTGATCATCGCTGGTGTACTGCGCCGGGTGGCACCGTCTCTCCCCTGGCGCCTCGGGCACGGCCGGTATTGATGGCTGCGGGCAGGCAAGGCGTCGGGCCGGCTCGTAGGCCTTATTTGGCGCGGCCAGCCCGAGCCTTGCGTTCGGCCTGGATCAGCTCGGCGATATCGGTGTTGCGATACTTGCTTGCCCAGCTGTCGGCGGTTTCGTTCTGGTCGTTTTTCAGGTCGACATTCGCGCCAGCCTTGAGCAGACGGACAACCACATCCTCATGACCATTGCGGGCCGCAAACATCAGCGGCGTGCTGCGGTTGGGCGCCAGCGCATCGGGGTTGGCACCCTTTGCCAGCAGCATCTCGACGATACTCACGCGGCCTTCAAAGGCGGCGTAGAGCAGCGGGTTCCAGCCGTCGTGGTTGAACTGGGCGCCAGCTTTCAGCAGCAGGTCGACCACCTCGGTATAACCCCGCAAGCTGGCCAGCATCAGGGCAGAATCGCCCGCAGCATTGCGGGCGTCGAGCTTGATGCCGCGTTGCTTGATCAGTTCGGCCACCACCTTGGGCTGCTCCTCCCGGGCTGCGATGATCAGCAGCGTGTTGCCGGCGGCGTCGGCCAGGTTGGGGTCGGCACCGCGAGCAACCTCCTGGGCGATTTCCTTCGCATCGCCGAGCTTGGCAGCGTTGAACAAATCATCCTGCGACGCGGCGAACGCGGGCATCGACAGTTGCAGGCCAAGGATCAGGGCGCCGACGGCCTTGGCGCGTAGGGAACGAAGGGGGAGGCGGCGGGATACGAGGGAGGCTGTTTTCATGACGGTCTGGCGTGCTTGAAAAGCTGGAAGAAGTTACGCGTGGTCGCTTCAGCCACGGCCTGGAGCGTTTCTCCCCGGGCGGTGGCCACGGCTTCGGCCACGTGGCGGACGTAAGCCGGCTGGTTGGTCTTGCCCCGGAACGGCACCGGCGCGAGGTAAGGCGCATCGGTTTCCACGAGCAGTCGATCAGCCGGAACGTAGCGTGCCACATCCCGAAGGGATTCGGCAGTCTTGAAGCTGACGATACCCGAAAATGAAATATGGAAGCCCAGATCAAGCGCCTGCTCGGCAACTTCGCGGGTTTCTGTAAAACAGTGCATCACGCCGCCCGCCTCACCGGCCGATTCTTCGCGCATCAGGCGCAGGGTGTCGGCGGCGGAGTCGCGGGTGTGGATGATCAGCGGCTTGCCACAGGCCTTGGCAGCGCGGATGTGAGTCCGGAAACGATCCCGCTGCCACTCGGGCGCGTCCTTGTGCCAGTAGTAGTCGAGTCCGGTCTCACCGATCGCCACAACTTTCGGGTGGGCCGCGAGCTCCAGCAATCGGGCGGTGTCAGGTTCGTCACAATCGGCGTTGTCAGGATGCACGCCAACCGACGCAAAGATGTTCGCGTGGCGCTCGGCAAGGCCGATCACGCCGGCGAGGGTTTCGAGTTTCACCGCCACGCACAGGGCGTGGGTGACACCGTTCTCGGCCATCCGTTCGAGCAGCGCCGCCTCGTTCTCGATGAGGTCGGGGAAATCCAGGTGACAGTGGGAATCGACGAGCATGAAGGATGCGGGAGGCTGTGAAAGGCTTCAGTGAGCTTCTCGGTGTGAAAGCGGAAACGGCAACGAAAACAGCGTCAGAGCGTGTGCGTCGGGCGCGATGAACCGAGATGCCCTGCGAGGATCTGTTCGATCCGGTTGCGCAGCACCTGCCCGGCATCGTCGCCTGCAAACTGGACACCGATACCCTGCGTCTTGTTCCCCTGGGCGCCAGCCGGCGTGATCCACGCGATGGTACCGGCAACGGGATGCTTGGTCTGATCGTCCATGATCTGCAGGAGCATGAAGATCTCGTCGCCGAGCTTGTACTCGCGGGTGGTGGGCACGAAGATCCCGCCGTTCCTGATGAACGGCATGTAGGCCGCGTACAGCGCCGACTTGGAGCTGATGTTGAGCGACAGGACGCTGGGGCGCGGCTGGAGGGGGCGCTTCAGGGAATCGTTCATCTGCGCATGGCTGGCGCGGCGGCCTGAAGACTCCGGGCGTACCGCAAAAGCATGTCCTCAAGAAAAAGCCGGGCGTTCAGCGGATGCTGCGAAACCCGGCGGGACTGGGTGATTTCATTGTAGCAGCCGAGGGCAGCGTCGATGGTCAGCCGACCGGACAGCCCGTGGAGAATGTCATATTGCGCAGGAAAGAAGCGCACCGGCCCACCCAGGCGCAGGCTGACCAGATCGGCCACCCAGCGCTGCAGCCAGCCTACCAGCGTCGGCATGTCGAAGCCGCAGGCCAGCGCGTCCTTGCTCTTCAGCCAGCTCTCCCATTCGCCCGCCAGACGCAGCGGCGCCTTGCGCGGCACGCTGACGATGTCATCCACAAAGCGCTTGCGTGCGGCAGCGGCGCCACCTTCGGCCATCTCGGCTGCGGCCAGCGGCATGCCGCCGGAAAAGGCCAGCAGCGCAGCGGCGTCCGGCACCTTTTTGTCGGCGAGCCAGCGGGTGGCCATCTCGGCCGGCGGACGCGGGAAGGCCCACGTCTGGCAGCGGCTGCGGATCGTCGGCAGAAGACGCTTGGGAGAGGACGAAACCAGAATGAACAAGGCGTTGGTCGTGGGTTCTTCGAGCAGTTTGAGCAGCGCGTTGGCGGTGAACAGGTTCATGGCCTCGGGCGGATCGATGATCACCACCCGACGCCCTCCCCGGTGGCCGCCGGTGGTCAGCGCCTGCTGGAGGTTGCGGATCTGTTCGATCACGATCTGTCGGCTGGCCGCCTTGCCACCTTCGGGCTTTTCAGTCGCCGCGTCGCCGCGGTCTTCCTGATCGGCTTCCGGGATCACACGCATGAGATCAGGGTGGTTGCCGGACAGACGCCACAGGCAATCCTCGCAGACGCCGCAGGCATGCCCATCGACCCCATTTTGGGCGCAGAGTTCCCGCGCAGCCAGAGCCTCGGCAAAAACCCGCTTGCCGCCGCCAGCCGGGCCGGCAAAGAGCAGCGCGTGGGGCATGCGCTCGGCGCTGTCGAGCACGCGCTGCCACAGGGCGGCCTGCCATTCGAAGATCATTGGAAACACGCCTCGCCGACGACGGCCTCGACCTGCAGCCGGATCTCGTCCGGCGTCTGGCTGGCGTCGATCACCCGGACCCGCTTCGGATCGGCCGCCGCCCGGCGCAGATAGGCTGACCGGACGCGCTCGAAGAAATCGGTCTTCTCCCGTTCGAAGCGGTCCGGCGCCACGCCTGTGCTGGCTAGACGCCGCGCGGCGACAGCCGGATCGAGGTCGAAAATCAGGGTGAGATCAGGCTGGAGGTGGGGATGAACCCACTGCTCAAGCGCGGCGAAGCGGGCTTCATCCAGCCCGCGCCCGCCAACCTGATAGGCGTAGGTGGCGTCGGTGAAGCGGTCGGAGACCACCCATTTGCCGGCGGCGAGCGACGGTTCGATGAGCGCGGCGAGATGTTCACGGCGGGCGGCGAACATCAGCATGGCTTCGGTTTCCAGGTGCATCGGCTCGTGCAGCAGCAGTTCGCGCAGCTTCTCGCCGAGGGGCGTGCCGCCGGGTTCGCGGGTATAGGCGACGTCGATGCCGCGGGATTCGATAAGCGCCACGACAGCCGCGATCTGGCTGCTCTTGCCGGCGCCGTCGATGCCTTCAAAGGTGATGAAGCGGGATTTCACTGGCTGCGTTTCCGGATGTAGCGGGCCACGGCCCGGTTGTGTTCGTCGAGATTGCGGGAAAACTCGCTGGAGCCGTCGCCGCGGGCCACGAAATAAAGGTAATCGGTGGCCGGCGGATTGAGGGCTGCCCGCAGCGCGGCAGTGCCGGGCATGGCGATCGGCGTGGGCGGCAGGCCCGTGCGGGTGTAGGTGTTGTAGGGCGTGTCGGCAAGCAGGTCGCGCTTCTTCAGGTTGCCGTCGAAATCGGTGCCGAGGCCGTAGATTACCGTCGGGTCGGTCTGGAGCAACATGCCGGCGCGCAGCCGGTTGATGAACACCGAGGCCACCATCGGCCGGTCGGTCGCCTGCCCGGTTTCCTTTTCGACGATAGACGCCATGATCAGCGCCTCGTAGGGCGTCTTGTACGGAAGGCCATCAGCACGGCGCAGCCATTCCCGGCCTAGTACCTTCTGTTGGTTGGCGTGGGCCCGGCGCAGCACATCGAGATCACTGGAGCGGCGGGCGAAGAGATAGGTATCGGGAAAGAACAGGCCTTCGGGGTGACGCGCGTCCACACCGAGCTTTTCGAGGATTTGAGCATCCGACAGCCCGGCGGTGTCGTGGCGCAGATCCGGGTGGCGATCGAGCGCGGCGCGCAGCTGGCGGAAGTTCCAGCCCTCGATCACCGGCAGTTCGGCCTGGCTCACGTCGCCACGGCTGAGCTTGTTAAGCAGTTGCAGCGGGGTGACACCTGCCTCCACCTCGTAGCTGCCGGCCTTGATCGCATTGGCCTGACGAGTGATGCGCGCCAGGGTGACGATGGCCAGCGGCGGCATGTCGAAACCGGCATCAACAAGCTGGCGCGCCACTTGCTTCATCGAAGAGCCGGGCTCGACGGTGAAATCCAGCGGCGTCTGGCGCAGCGGCACCGGACGATAGGCAAACCACGCGAGCGCGCCGGCAAGGCAGGCCAGTCCGATGAGCGCAAGCACGACTAAACGGGAAAACAGGCGCTTCATCTGGGAACTTGGCGCGTGGGAAACAAACGAATGAGGTGAGCAAAGAGGTGGGCGCCGCAAGCCGGCCCGGACATGGACAACTTTGATGAGGACTGCCCCGCCGGTACGACAAAGACCGCAGACAGGCCGAAGCCTGCGCGGTCAGGCCTCTATAATAGCGCAAACCGCTTTTGGATTCGTTTCAGACTCAGGACCACGACCACTGATGAACGCAACCTGGCAAACCTTTCTCGCCAACCAAGGCGCCCAGTTCTCCGACGACAACGCCGTGCAGTTTTCCGAAGACGCCCGGCAGGATGTGATCCGCGCGGCCCAGGGCACGATTGTCGTGCCGATGATCCACCTTGGTGCAATCCGCGCCAGCGGTGAAGACGCCTGCGCCTTCCTGCACAACCTGTTCTCCAACGACGTGAAGAAGCTGGGCCCCAACGAAGCCCAGTTCACCAGCTTCAACAGCCCCAAGGGCCGGATGCTGGCCAGCATCGTGCTCTGGCGCGAAGCCGGCGATTACCTCCTCACCCTGTCGGCCGACATCCACGCCGCGATGCTCAAGAAACTGTCGATGTACATCCTGCGCTCCAAGGTGCGGCTGATGGACGACGGCGGCGACTCGGCCCTGATCGGCCTGGCTGGCCCGCAGGCTGGCGCGGCCCTCGAGGCTGCAGGCCTCGGCATTCCTGGCGCCGAGCTCGCCACCGCGTCGGGCCTTGCTACCGTGGTGCGGCTGGATGACTCCCGCTTCATCGTGTCGGCACCGATCTCCGAAGCGCCCAACCTGTGGGCCAAGTTCGTGGCCGCGGGCGCCCAGCCGGCCGGTAGCGCCGCGTGGCAGTGGCTCGACATCCGCGCCGGCCAGCCGGTGGTCACCCAGCCGGTGCAGGAAGAGTTCGTGGTGCAGATGGTGAACTACGACCTCATCGGCGGCGTGAGCTTCAACAAGGGCTGCTACCCCGGCCAGGAGATCGTGGCCCGCACCCATTACCTGGGCAAGCTCAAGAAGCGCATGTACCGCATCCACGCCGACGTGCCCGCCCTCGCCGCCGGCACCGATCTGTACGCGCCGGATTTCGGCGACCAGTCCGCCGGCAAGGTGGTAAGCGCCGCCCCGTCGCCGGATGGCGGCTTCGATGCCCTGGTGGTGCTGCAGACAGCCAGCGCCGACGGCGGCAAGGCCACGATCGGCGCACCGGACGGCCCGTCCGTGGCATTCGTGCCCCTGCCCTACGCGCTTCCCTGAGGGCGCGCCGTGACGACCGCGACGCATTACTACATCTACTACCCGGTACGCATCGGCTTCGAGGCGGATCTCACTCGCACGCTCTTCAACCTGCAGGACGAGCTCCGAGGCAGAACGGGGGTTTCCGGGCGATTTCTGCGCAAGGCCGACGACCCGTGGACGTGGATGGAGATCTACGAGAACGTGATGGACCCGCTGGCTTTCGACGAAGCCCTCGCCCAAGGCCTCGACCGCCACGGCATCGCACGTTTCATCGACGACGGCGGTCGCCGCCACACCGAGCGCTTCGTCGCATGTGCCTGATCCTCGTTGCCTGGCGCGCCCACCCGGATTACCCGCTGGTGGTCGCCGCCAACCGCGACGAGTTCTTCGCCCGCCCGGCGGCTCCAGCCGCCTGGTGGCCATCCGACGGCGCGCCGGCGATCTTCGCCGGCCGTGATCTCGAAGCCGGCGGCACCTGGCTCGGCCTCGGCCGGTCGGGCCGCTTTGCCGGCCTCACCAATTTTCGCGATCCCGCCCGGATACGCAGCGGAACCCCGTCCCGCGGGGCGCTGGTGGCGGATTTTCTCGGCAGCGACGAATCCACCGCGGCCGCCTTGGACCGCCTCAAGCGCGAAGGCCCGCGCTACAACGCCTTCAACATCCTGGTGTCCGACGGCGAGACGCTGGGCATCTACGAGAGCGAGAGCGGCTCCGCACAGCTGCTGGAGCCGGGCGTCCATGCCCTCTCCAACCACCTGCTCGATACCCCGTGGCCCAAGGTGAAGGCCGGCAAGTCCCGCCTCTCCCGTGCCCTCGCGGCTCTGCCGGACGACACACCGCTGCGCGAACTGCTCCGCGACGATCGCCCCGCGCCCGACGCCGAGCTGCCCCGCACCGGCGTCAGCCTCGCCTGGGAGCGCATGCTCTCCAGCGCCTTCATCCGCGCGCCGGGCTATGGCACCCGCTGCTCCACCGTCATCACCCGCGACCGCCACGGCTGGGCGCGCTTCACCGAATCCACCTGGAACGAGGTCGGCATCGAAACCGGCCGCGTCGTCGAAACCTTCCAGATCAACCGGGCCTGAGCACCACCGCCGTATAATCCGCCGCCTGGTTTGTCTTTCCGCAGCACCCTCCGCATGACCGCCTCCCGACCGCTCGCCCGCCTGCTCCCGTCCCTCGACGCCTTCAACCAGGCCAAGCCTGGCCAGCGCCTCGACCTGCCTTCGCTGGCCGGTTCGAGCGACGCCCTCGCCATCGCCCGGCTGGCCGACGGCAAGCGGATGCTGGTGGTCGTCACCGCCAACCCGCTGGACGCCCAGCGCCTGTCGGACGAAATCGCCTGGCTCGCGCCGGACCTGCGCACCCACCTGCTGCCCGACTGGGAAACCCTGCCCTACGACAGCTTCTCGCCCCACCAGGATCTGATCTCCGAGCGGCTCTCCACGCTCTACGCGATCACTCGCGGCGAGGCCGACATCGCCCTGGTGCCGGCGTCTACCGCCCTGTACCGGCTCGCCCCGCCGGCTTTCCTCGCGGCCTACACCTTCTTCCTCAAGCAGGGCGCCAGGCTTGATGTAGACGGCCTGCGCAACCAGATGACCATCGGCGGCTACGCCCACGTCACTCAGGTGGTGTCGCCGGGCGAGTTCAGCGTGCGCGGCGGGCTGGTGGATCTGTACCCGATGGGCGCCGCCCTGCCCTACCGGATCGACCTCTTCGACGACGAGATCGAGAGCATCAAGACCTTCGACCCGGACACCCAGCGCACCGTCTTCCCGGTGAAGGAAGTGCGCCTGCTGCCGGCGCGGGAATTCCCCATGGACGAAACCGGCCGCACGCACTTCCGCGGCCGCTTCCGCGAGACCTTCGAGGGCGACCCGTCCCGTTGTGCGGTGTACAAGGACGTCTCCAACGGCATCGCCCCGGCGGGCATCGAGTACTACCTGCCGCTGTTCTTCGACGAGACCGCGACGCTCTTCGACTACCTGCCGGACCACAGCCGCATCCTGCTGCACCGCGATGTGCCCGGCGCCATCGAGGCCTTCTGGAAGGACGCCCGCAGCCGTCACCATCTGCTCGGCGGTGACAAGACCCGGCCGATCATGGCCCCGGACCAGCTCTTCCTGTCGGAAGAAGCCTTCTTCGTCGCCCTCAAGGAGCGCACCCGCCTGGCCCTGCCGGCCGGCGCTGGCGACGGGCCTTCAGCCACGCTTCCCGACATCGCCGTCGAGCGCAAGGCCAACGATCCGCTCCACCGCTTCAAGGCCTTCTGCGCGGGCTTCGACGGCCGGGTGCTGGTGCTCGCCGAATCCGCCGGCCGTCAGCAGACCATTGCCGAATACTTTGCCGAATACGGCCTGAAGCCCGAGCCCTCCGCCGACTTCGACGCCTTCCTCGGCGGCGACGCGAAGCTTGCCCTGGGCGTCGGCCCGCTTGCCGCCGGCTTCGTGGTGCCGGATGCCGGCATCGCCGTCGTCACCGAATCCGAGCTCTACGCCGCCACCGCCCGCACCCGGACCCGCCGCGACAGCCGCAAGGCCGCAACGATGGAAGGCTGGCTGCGGGATCTGTCCGAACTCAAGCCCGGCGACCCGGTGGTGCACTCCAGCCACGGCATCGGCCGCTACATGGGTCTCGTGCACATGGATCTGGGCGAAGGCCAGACCGAGTTCCTGCATCTCGAATACGCCAACGGCGACAAGCTCTACGTGCCAGTGTCGCAGCTGCACGTGATCACCCGTTACGCCGGCGCCGATCCGGAGGCGGTGCATCTGCACACGCTGGGCTCGGGCCAGTGGGAGAAGGCCAAAAAGAAGGCCGCCCAGCAGGTGCGCGACACCGCCGCTGAACTCCTCGCGCTCTACGCCCAGCGCGCCGCCCGCAAGGGCCACCAGTTCGACTTCAAGCAGCACGATCTGGAGGCCTTCGCCGACGGCTTCGGCTTCGAGGAAACCCCGGACCAGCTCGCCGCCATCGAAGCCGTGGTGGCCGACATGAAATCCGGCCGGCCGATGGACCGGCTGGTGTGCGGCGATGTGGGCTTCGGCAAGACCGAAGTCGCCCTGCGCGCCGCTTTCATTGCGGTGGCCGACGGAAAACAGGTGGTGGTGCTGTGCCCCACCACGCTGCTGGCCGAGCAGCATTACCAGACCTTCGCCGACCGCTTCGCCGACTGGCCGATCAAGGTCGCCGAGCTCTCCCGCTTCAAGAGCGCCAAGGAGCAGGCCGACGCCATCAAGCAGCTGGGCGAAGGCAAGGTGGACATCCTCATCGGCACCCACCGGCTGCTCCAGAAGGACGTCACCTTCAAGCGCCTGGGCCTCGTCATCATCGACGAAGAGCACCGCTTTGGCGTGCGCCAGAAGGAGGCGCTCAAGGCGCTACGTAGCGAGGTGGACATCCTCACCCTCACCGCCACACCGATCCCGCGCACGCTGGGGCTGGCCCTCGAAGGCCTGCGGGAGTTCTCGGTGATCGCCACCGCGCCCCAGAAGCGCCTGGCCATCAAGACCTTCGTGCAGCGCCACAGCAAGGGCATCATCCGCGAGGCGGTGATCCGGGAGTTCAAGCGCGGCGGGCAGGTTTACTTCCTGCACAACGAGGTCGAGACCATCGAGAACGTCCGCGAGTCGCTGGAAGAACTCCTGCCCGAAGCGCGCATCGTCATCGGCCACGGCCAGCTGCCCGAGCGCGAGCTCGAACGCGTGATGCGCGACTTCACCACGCAGAAGGCCAACCTACTGCTGTGCACGACCATCATCGAGACCGGCATCAACATCCCGACCGCCAACACCATCATCATCAACCGGGCTGATCGCTTCGGCCTCGCCCAGCTTCACCAGCTGCGCGGCCGCGTCGGCCGGTCGCACCACCAGGCCTACGCCTACCTCCTCACCGATGCCCACGCCAAGCCCACCGCCCAGGCCCAGAAACGCCTGGAGGCCATCACGATGATGGAAGAGCTGGGTTCCGGCTTCTATCTGGCGATGCAGGATCTGGAAATCCGCGGTGCCGGCGAGGTGCTCGGCGAGAACCAATCCGGCGAAATCCAGCAGGTCGGCGTCAGCCTCTACACCGAGATGCTCAAGCGCGCCGTGCGCGACCTGCAGCAGGGCAAGGAGCCCGATCTCACCCAGCCGCTGGAGGTCGTCTCCGAGATCAACCTCCACGCCCCGGCGCTGCTGCCCAACGATTACTGCAGCGACGTGCAGGAGCGCCTCACGCTCTACAAGCGCCTTGCCAACTGCGAATCCGAAGACGACCTGCAGGCACTGCAGGAAGAGCTCATCGACCGCTTCGGCGAGATGCCGCCGCAGACCCGCACCCTGCTCGAAACCCACCGCCTGCGCATGCTGGTCAAGCCTTTCGGCGTGGCCAAGATGGATGCGTCCGAAACCCAGATCAGCATCCAGTTCGGCCAGCACGCGCCGATCGATCCGGTGAAGGTCATCATGCTGATCCAGAAGGACAAGACCATCAAAATGTCGGGCCCGGACAAGCTGATCCGCAAGGTCTCGACGCCGGATCTCAAGCAGCGGGTGGCGGCGGTGAAGTCGCTGCTGGAGGCGGTGAAGGCCTGAAGACAATCTGGCTATTTCCAGCAACAATCGAAGAGGGATTGTTGCTGGAAACAGCCAGATGCCTCGCCCTACCCCACACGTCCGCAGCGGCTGACGCTCAGCCCCCCAGCATCCGCCCCAACAGCCCCCGTACCACCGACGGCTCGAAGGGCTTGTCGCAGATGCCGGACACGCCGGCCTCCTCCACCGCCGCCAGCCGGCCTTCGTTGGATTCGCTGGTCACCATCAGGATCGGCACGGTGCGTTGCCAGCTCTGGTTGCGCACATATTCCACAAACTCGCGGCCGTCCATCTCGGGCATGTTGTAGTCGGTGACGATCAGGTCGACCATCGTTTCGTCGAGGACTGCCGCCCCTTCCTTGCCGTCTCCGGCCTCGACGATGTGCTGGATGCCGAGGTTTTCCAGCACCCGCCGCATGAATTTGCGCGCGTTCGGGCTGTCATCCACCAGCAGCACCCGCACCGCCTCCAGATCGAAGGCGTTGTCGAAGCTGTAGTTGGGCGTCAGGTAATCCACGGTCGCGTTGAGCGCCAGCGCCAGCTGGTTGGCGGTGAAAGGCTTGGGCAGGATGCTGCACACGCCGGTCTGGCGCACCGCATCCAGCGCCCTGGGGCTCGTCTCGCTGGAGATCAGGATGAACGCCACCGACTCCCATAGCGGCTCCGCCCGCAGCGCCTCCACCAGACGAGTACCCGAACCATCCGGCAGATAGAGCGCAGACAGCACCACGTCCGGGCGGGCCCGACGCACCGCCGCCAGCGCCTCCGCCATGCTTCCCACCTGCTCCACGCGGGTCAGGCCGACCTCATCGCAACACTTGCGGATGATCTTCGCCTGCATCTGGGAGGGTTCCACGAGCAAGGCCTGAAGCTGCCCGATTCTGCCTGTCGACATCGCAACCACCTGTTCTCAATACGGGTAACAGGACGATTACGAGCGAAATTCGGCAAGCTTGAGCCCACCCTCAAAATCACCAAAATCGTCAAAAAAAATAATACCGATTCGCAATAAAGAATGGCAACAGCCTGCCGTTAAGTATTCCCGAGTTCGGGTGCAGTCCAGCCACACGGCACTCGGGGGTATGCAGACAGGCATCGCGCGCGCCCTCAATTCCCAGGCTGGCAGTGAGAACGAACCAATCAAATCTTGTGCCAACGCCATACTTTTTCGCTCTCAGGGGGAATCATGAACAAGTTCAATAGCACCCGCGCGGTACCCGGCGGTCGTCTGGTTGGCGCGTGCAGCGTCCTGTTGGCCGCGCTGCTCGCGGGCTGCTCTACCGTGCCCACGCCGTTCACGGCCGAAGACCAGAAGGAAATCGCCGCCGCCGACCGCAAGGCCGCCGCCGCCAATGTGGAGCCGCTCACCGGCCAGCTCACCCTCGCCGACGCCATCGCCCGTGGCATCAAGTACAACCTCGACCACCGCACCCGCATGATGGAAGAGGCCCTGGCCATCGGTCAGCTGGATCTCGGCCGCTACGACATGCTGCCCAAGCTGGTCGCGTCCGCCGGCTACCAGTGGCGCGACAAGGATCTCGTCACCAACAGCAAGGATTCGG
>NZ_CALAYQ010000194.1:0-4253 GCF_937894855.1 uncultured Zoogloea sp. | reverse complement strand
AGCGGGCGGCGAGCTTGGCGGTGGTGGTGGTCTTGCCGACGCCGGTGGGGCCGACGAGGGCGAACACGCCGCCCCGGTCGATGATGTCGGCGTCGCAGTCCATGGCGCGGAAGCGCCGGGCGAGCTCGGCGTGGAGCAGGCGGTGGGCTTCTTCGGGGGCTTCGTCCTCGGGCACGCACTCGGCCAGTTCGCGGGCCAGCACGGCGGAGAAGCCGGCTTCCAGCAGATCGCCGATCAGGCGGGCGCGGCCAGGGGCGCTGCGGCTCAGCTCACCCCAGGCAAAGCCGGCGAGCTGGCGTTCGATCATGCCGCGGATGGCGGCGAGTTCGTTGGCCATCTGGGAGTTGGCGGATTCGAGGGCGCGGATGCGGGCTTCTTCCTCGATGCCGGCGGGACGCTGGCGGGCCGGTTCGGGCGCGCGGGGTGCGGCGGCGTCGCTGCGCAGGGGCGAACGGGGCTGGGCCGGCGCCGGCGCACGGGGCGCCTCGGCGGGCGGGCGGCGCACCTGGCTGGAGGCGGCATTGAACACGTCGCGGCTGAGCTCGACCCGCGGCGGGTTGAAGGGCTGCATTTCTGGGGCGCGGGGCACGGCCGGACGGGGCTGGGCCACCGGCGCAGGCGCGGGCGACGGAGCCGGACGGTTGGCGGCGGCAGCGCGGGACAGGCTGACGCGGAAGTCGTCGTCGAAGAAATCCGGCGCAGGAGCAGGCGCGGGGGCAGCCGCCACCGGGGCGGGCGCAGGGGCGGCAGCGGCGGCCTGGGCCTGGCTGCGGGCGCGCTGCAGGCTCGCCACATCGCCGGCCGGCAAGGCGAGGATCTCGACGCCGCCATTGGCCGCACGGTTGGCAAGCACCACGGCATCCGGACCGAGGTCGTCCTTCAGCATGCGAAGGGCCTCGCGGGCGGTTTTTGCAAAGTAGCGCTTGACGTTCATGCTCCTGTCTCCGGGGTACGAAGGCTTTCACGGGATCGGCGTGGGCACTTCGGTACGTTTGATTATCCGTAGCCGGCCGTCTTTCGATGCCCGGGAAAAGACAGGTTTTAGGGTGCTATTCCTCCAGCGAACCCCAATGACGCCCATTTCGGGCGTCACGTGGCGGGGCTCAGGAGGCGGGAGAGATCATCGCCGAGACGCGGATCAGGCGGGTCTCGGGCACTTCGGAGTTGGCCACCACCTTGAGGGTGGGCACGCTGCGGCGCAGGAAGCGCGACAGCAGCCAGCGCAGCGGCGCCGGCACCAGCAGCACCGGCGGCAGGCCGATGTCTTCCATGCGCTGGGCGGCAGCGGCGGTTTCGCGCAGCAGGGTGTCGGCGAGGCCCGGCTCGATGGCGCCGCCTTCCGGCCCGCCGCCGCCCATGGCCTGCATCAGCACCCGCTCGAGGCCCGGATCGAGGGCCATCACCTGCACCTCGCCGCTGCCCGGGAAGAGGCTCTGGACGATCGCCCGGCCCAGAGCCTGGCGCACGCGGGACGTGAGCTCCAGCGGGTCCTGGACCCGCGGCGCGAACTCGGCCAGCACCTCGACGATGGAGCGCATGTCGCGGATGTTGACACCTTCGTCGAGGAGGTTCTGCAGCACCCGCTGCACGGTGGCGAGCGGCAGCAGCTTGGGCACCAGGTCTTCCACCAGCTTGGGGCTGTCCTTGGCGATGTGGTCGAGGAGCGCCTGGGTTTCGGCCCGGCCGAGGAGCTCCGGCGCGTGACTGAGGATCAGGTGGTTGAGGTGGGTCGCCACCACGGTGCTGGCGTCCACCACCGTGTAGCCCAGCGCGTGGGCCTGCTCCCGCTGGCTGGCATCGATCCACACCGCCGGCAGGCCGAAGGCCGGATCGGTGGTCTCGCGGCCGGCAAGCGGGCCGGACACCCGCCCCGGGTTGATCGCCATGAACTGCCCGGGAAACGCGCTGCCGGTGCCGATCTCGACGCCCTTCAGCACGATGCGGTAGGCGTTGGGCTTGAGCTCCAGGTTGTCACGGATATGCACCGGCGCGGCCAGGAAACCGATGTCCCGCGCAAACTTCTTGCGCAGGCCGCGGATGCGCTTGAGGAGCTCGCCGTCCTGGCCCTTGTCCACCATCGGGATCAGCCGGTAGCCGACTTCGAGACCCAGCACATCCACCGGGGTGACGTCCGACCAGCTGGCCTCCTGGCTCTCGGCCGGCACCACCGGCGCGGCGGCGGGCGCCTCCTCTTGCTCGATGGCGGCCTGCTTGATGCCGCCCCGCCAGGCCATGTAGCCCAGCCCGCTGGCCAGCATCAGGAACACGAAGTTGGGCATGCCCGGGATCAGGCCGAGGATGCCCAGGATCGCCGCGGTGAGCACCAGCACCTGCGGGTTGGAGAACACCTGGCCGATGACCTGCGACCCCATGTCCCCGTCGTCGCCCACCCGCGACACCACCAGACCGGCCGCCACCGAGATGATCAGCGCCGGCAGCTGGGCCACCAGGCCGTCGCCGATGGTCAGCAGGGTGTAGTTGGTGGCCGCCTGACCCAGCTCCATGTTGTGCTGGAGCACGCCGACGATCAGCCCGCCGATCACGTTGATGCCGAGAATCAGGATGCCCGCCACCGCGTCGCCGCGGACGAACTTGGACGCACCGTCCATCGCGCCGTAAAAATCCGCCTCCTGGGAGGTCTCGGCCCGGCGCTTCTTGGCTTCCTTCTCGTCGATGAGGCCGGCGTTGAGGTCGGCGTCGATGGCCATCTGCTTGCCGGGCATGGCGTCGAGGGTGAAGCGCGCGCCCACTTCGGCAATCCGCCCGGCGCCCTTGGTGATCACCACGAAGTTGATGACCGTGAGGATGATGAACACCACCAGGCCCACCGCGGTGTTGCCGCCGACAAGGAAGTGGCCGAAGGCCTCGATCACCTTGCCCGCCGCGTCGGGGCCGGTGTGGCCTTCGAGCAGCACGATCCGCGTCGAGGCCACGTTGAGCGACAGGCGCAGCAGCGTGGTGACCAGCAGCACCGTGGGAAACACCGAGAAATCCAGCGGCTTCTTGGTGTACATCGCCACCAGCATCACCATCACCGACACCGCGATGTTGAAGGTGAACATCAGGTCGAGCACGAAGGCCGGCAGCGGCAGCACCATCATCGAGAGAACGAGGATGATGAGCAGCGGCCCGGCGAGCGTGCGGATGTTGCTCGGGGCGAAAAGGGTGCGCAGGTTGAGACTACTGTTCATGTTCCGGATGGTCGCTCAAGCGACCTCCGGGGAAAGGCCGGAAGTGAGGGGGAAAGGCGGGGTAATTCGGGGGGAGGACGGCAGCGACCTTATGAACACGCAGGCACGCGCCGCGCATCAGCGCCCCTTCGACCGTCTGGCGTAGAGCCACAGGGGTGTGGCACCGATTGCGGCGCCCAGTGGGCTGAAGATTCCGCCGTAGATCACCGAGATGGAGGCGGACGAGATCATCGGCGCCCGCCCTCCATGGCCCTCTGCGAAGGATCGATCCTCCGCGCAGCCGACGGCGACGAAGATAAAGAAGCCGCCGACCGAGCCGATGATGAAGGCCAGACGCCAGACGAGACCGGGGTCGGACTTGCCCGCGCGCAGCACCCACGGGGCGGACAGGGCCACGACGAGAAGCGGGGGGCCCAGGGTGTAGAGGAAAAGGTCAGCCATGATCGCAAAGCCTGCTTGGGGGGCCGGCATTCTGGAGCGAGCGCCGGCTCACGCTTTGAGTCTAGCCTACGCGCATCGTCTGGGACAGGTTGGCCGGGGCACGCCGACGAAGGCGGCCCGCAGCGCTCACTCGGCCCCCTCACCCGTCCCCGGGTCCATGCCCTCGGGCACCGCGAGGGCGCCGGGCACGTCGGGCGGGAGGCCGCCTTCGGCGATCCAGTGGTTGAGCTGGAAGACCCAGGCCATCACTTCGGCGACCACCGTGTAGAGGGCGGCGGGGATCTGCTGTTCGAGCTCGCAGTGGGCAAACAGCGCTCGGGCGAGCGGCGGGGCTTCGAGGATGGGGACGTTGTGCTCGCGGGCCAGTTCGCGGATCTTGCCGGCGACGACATCGGCGCCCTTGGCCACCACGATGGGCGCGCCGGCCCGGTCGGGGTCGTACTTGAGGGCCACGGCGTAGTGGGTCGGGTTGGTGACCACCACGTCGGCGGTGGGCACGTTGCTCATCATGCGGCGGCGGGACATCTCGCGCTGGGCAGCGCGGATGCGCGCCTTGATCTGCGGGTTGTAGTGGTCAAGTAATACCGGACACCTCGATAGGGTGCTGTACTGCGGTTTTCC
>NZ_CALAYQ010000193.1:0-22222 GCF_937894855.1 uncultured Zoogloea sp. | reverse complement strand
ACTCCTCCATGAACTCCTTGAACGACTGCTTGCGGTGCTCGAGCGGCGTGTAGTAATCCATGATCGGGCCGGTGAGCACGGAGAACAGCTTCCAGGCTCCCCACACGGCGATGTCCACGCGCTTCTGGGCTTCGGCCTTGTGACCGTTCTCGATCAGCACCTTGAGCGCCGGGCCGCCGATCTGGGCGTGGCGGGATTCGTCGGTCTGGATGCTGGAGATGAGGTTGGCGAAGGTGTGGTCGCCGGCTTCGGCGGCGTCGGCGGCGAGGCCGAGGAACTGCATGTTGGTGAAGCCCGTCTCGAAGCTGAAGGTGAGCATGATCGACACGCTGATCGCGTCGCGGGTCATCATGATGTCGTCGAAGAAGTGCCGTGCGGCGATCATCGCCCACTCGTTGGTGTCGTAGGCCTTGAAGGCCCAGTCCATCTGGCGGTCCTTCGAGACGTGCTCGTGGGGGAAGTAGAGCTGCATCTGGCCGTGGCGGATCTCGTCCATGCAGCCGAGCGTGGCCATGTTGCGCATGCCCGGCGCCTTGGAGAAGCGCATCATCCGCGCCTCGGCGCTGGCGGCGGCGTATTCGCCCCGGGCGATGGCGCCGTAGTGGGCCTTCATCACGGATTTCCAGCCCGGATCGGCGTTCTCGAAGATGCGGCTGCGCTCCAGCGCGGCCTTCACCGAGTAGGCGCCGGCGTCCTTCTCGCGCTGGACCTTCACGTATTCGGGGTAGGTCTGCTTGTAGGGCTCGTCGTATTTCTCCCAGGCAGAAAGCGGCAGGCCGAATTCGCCCGACAGCATGGGCGGAAACAGCTCGTCCTCGCTGACGTATTTGGGGGTCCAGTTGGTGGTTCTGGCGAGGTCATACCAGTCCATCCGGTTGAGTACGGCCATGGGTGTCTCCTCCTTATCGGAATGCAGGTGCGGCGCGGCACCTTTTTTGTATGGGCGAAAAGGGCTCGCCCGAATCGACCGGTCGGCGGCAGGGGGCCGTTCAACCACTCGGGGGCCAATTTATCGAGATTTTTGTTGTCCAAAAATTAGACGATGGTTTAGATGCTCCGCAGCAAACCCGGCTGGCATTGGCGGGGTGACGGGCAGCGGCGCGTTATCCCGCAGTGTTCCGCCGGTTTTTTCGACTTATCCGATCCGGCCGGCGCTGCTAACATCCGCCGGTGCATTCCGGCGTTTTGAACCTCCTTCCCTTTCTGCCCCTGCTGCCTTTTGCGGCGGCCTTCGCCGTGGGCGCGCTGCCGGCAAACCGGCGCGGCCTGTCGGCGCTCATTGCTGCTGCGGTGATGCTGGCGGCCGGCGCCTTCACGGTGGCCATGGGCCCGGCGATGTTCGCCGGCGAGCTGCTGCGCGTGAGCACTCCGTGGCTCGCCGGCATCGACTACACCGTGCGGGTCGATGGCCTCGCGTGGATCTTCTGCCTGCTGATCTCGGGTATCGGGTCGCTGGTGGTGCTGTACGCCCACTACTACCTGTCGGCGGAGGACTCCGAGCCGCGCTTCCTGGCCTATCTGCTGGCCTTTGCGGGGGCGATGCTGGGCGTCGTCACCGCGGGCAACCTGATCGTGCTGCTGGTGTTCTGGGAGCTGACCAGCGTCGCGTCCTTCCTGCTGATCGGGTTCTGGACCCACCGGGACGATGCCCGCCAGGGGGCAAGGATGGCGCTCACCGTCACCGCCGGCGGCGGCCTGTGCCTGCTGGCCGGGCTGATCCTGCTGGGCCAGGTGGCCGGCAGTTTCGATCTCGACGCCGTGCTCGCCGCTGGCCCGGCGGTGCGCGCCGATCCGCTGTACCCGGCGATCCTGGCCTTGATCCTGCTGGGCGCCTTCACCAAGAGCGCCCAGTTTCCCTTCCACTTCTGGCTGCCCCACGCGATGGCCGCGCCCACGCCGGTGTCGGCCTTCTTGCATTCGGCGACGATGGTGAAGGCCGGCGTGTTCCTGCTGGCGCGGCTCTACCCGGTGCTGGCCGGCAGCGACCTGTGGCTCTACGCGGTGAGCCTCGCCGGGCTGGCGACCCTGCTGGTGGGCGCGTGGTACGCGGTGTTCCAGCACGACCTGAAGGGCCTGCTGGCCTACTCGACGCTCTCGCACCTGGGGCTGATCACGCTGCTATTGGGGATGGGCTCCGAGCTGGCGGTGGTGGCGGCGGTGTTCCACATCCTCAACCACGCCACCTTCAAGGCCAGCCTGTTCATGGCCGCCGGCATCATCGACCACGAGTGCGGCACCCGTGATCTGCGCCGCATCAACGGGCTGATCCGCTTCATGCCGTGGACGTCCGTGCTGGCGATCACCGCCGCCGCCGCGATGGCCGGCGTGCCGCTCCTCAACGGCTTCCTGTCGAAGGAGATGTTCTTCGCCGAGGCGCTGACGGTGGATCACCCGCTGCTGGCCTGGCTGGTGCCCACCGGCGCGGTGCTGGCGGGCCTGCTGGGGGTGGCGTACTCCAGCCGCTTCATCCACGACACCTTCTTCCATGGCGAGCCGGTGGGGCTCGACCGCACGCCCCACGAGCCGCCCCTGTGGATGCGCATCCCCGTCGACCTGCTGGTGCTGGTGTGCGTGGCGGTGGGGCTGATGCCCATGCAGACCTTCGGCCCGCTGCTCGCGGTGGCGGTGCCGGCGGTGACCGGCGCGCCGATGCCCGACGTGAGCATCGCCCTGTGGCACGGCTTCAACCTGCCCTTGGCGATGAGCGCGGTGGCCTTCGTGGGCGGCATCTGGCTGTATTTCCGGCTCCAGCGGGCGCGTGGCCTGCACGGGCGCGACCCGTCCCGTGGGCCCAGCGGCCAGCGTGGCTTCGAGCGGGTGATGGCGGGGCTGGGCAAGCTCGCCGGTGTGGTGACGAATGCGCTCCAGCATGGCCGCCTGCCGATCTACACCGCCACGCTGCTGGCCGCCGCCGGGCTGGCGCTGCTGCCGTGGGTGCTGCGGCTTGAACTGCCGGCGGCGTCGGGCGATGTGGATGCCGGCCTTGCCGCCGGCGCGCTGCTGGTGGCCGGTGCCGGGCTGGCCTGTGTTTTCGTGCGGCGGCGGATGGCGCTGCTCCTCGCCAGCGGCATCGCCGGGCTGGGCTCGGTGCTGATCTTTCTCTCCCGCGGCGCGCCGGATCTGGCCTTCACCCAGCTGGCGGTGGATGGCGTCTTCGCGGTGGTGGTGGCGTTGGCGCTGGGCCGCCTGCTGCCCCCGGGGCGAAACGTGCTGCCCCACGGCCGGCCGGCGCTGGCGCTGGTCGCCGCGGTGCTGGCCGGGCTGGGGCTGCTGCTCCTGGCGCTGGGCATGACCGCCGCGCCCTTCGACAGCGCGTTGTCGGATTACTTTGGCGCGCAATCCCTCGCCGCGGCCCACGGGCGCAACGTGGTGAATGTGATCATCGTGGACTTCCGCGGCCTCGACACCCTCGGCGAGATCGCCGTGGTGCTGCTGGCGGCGCTGGCCGCGGGCGGCATCCTGCGGCGCATGGGGAGGGCCGGGCGATGAGTGATTTCCGCCTCGGCTCCCGCGAGATTCTCGTCGAGCAGCTGGTACGCCTCGTCTATCGGCCGCTGCTGCTGGCGGCGCTGGTGGTGTGGTTTCGCGGCCATAACGCGCCGGGGGGCGGCTTCATCGCCGGGCTGCTGGCGGTGGCGGCCACGGCCAGTTATGCGCTGGCCTTTGGCGGGCGGGCTGCCCGGGCGCGGCTGCCCCTGGCGCCGGAGCGCCTCGCGGCGCTGGGCGTGGGGATGAGCGCGCTGGCCGGCGTGCCGGCGCTCGTCGCCGGGCAGCCCTTTCTCACCCATGTGAGCGGCGAGCTTGCCCTGGCGGGCATTGCGCTGCCGTGGTCCACGGTGATGCTCTTCGACCTGGGCGTGATGCTGTGCGTGTGGGGCGGCCTCGCGGCGCTGGTGCTGGCGCTCTGGAGGAAGACATGAACGCCTGGCTGCTGGCGATCGCGATCGGCCTGTGCGGCGGCGCTGCCGTGTGGCTGATCCTTGCCCGCGACCTGCTGCGGGTGGTGGTGGGCCTCGCGCTGGCCGGCACCGCGGTCAATCTCTTCGTGCTGATGGCCGGGCGGGTGGGCTCTGGCGTGCCGGCGATCATGGCCGACAGCGAGACGGTGCTTGCCGCTACCGCCGCCAATCCGCTGCCCCAGGCGCTGGTACTCACCGCCATCGTGATCGGCTTCGCCTTCGTGTGCTTCGCGCTGGTGCTGTTGATGGCGCTGCTGGCCAAGCGGCCGGATGGCGACGTGGATCGTCTGGGCGATGCCGAACCGGGTGCCGGCCCCGACGGCAAGCCGCTGCCCTTCGACGCGGAGCGCCGGGCATGAGCGACGGGATGGCCAACCTTGCCCTCGCGCCGGTGCTGGTGCCACTGACGGGCGCCGTCGGCTGCGTGCTGCTGGCTGGCCGGCCGCGGCTGACGGAGGGTTTCAGCCTGCTCGCCGGGGCTGCCAACCTGCTGGTGGCTTTGCTCGTGCTGCAGGCGGTGGGCGAGCACGGCCGGCTGGCGCTGATCCTCGGCAACTGGGCGCGGCCCTTCGGGATCGAGTTCGTGGTCGATCGCCTGTCGGCGGGGATGATCCTCGTCTCGGCGCTGATCGCCTTCGTGTGCCTGGTCTTCCAGGCGGCGCGGGTCGATCCGGCAGACAGGCGCTCGGTCGCGCTGCCGCTGGTGCACGGGCTGATGGCCGGGGTCGGCGGGGCGTTTGCCACCGGCGATCTGTTCAACCTGTACGTGTGGTTCGAGGTGATGCTGATCGCCGCGCTGGGCCTGCTCGTCCATCGGGGGCGGGTGGCCGCGCTGGACGGCACGCTGCGCTATCTGGTGCTCAACATGGTGGGCACGCTGGTGCTGCTCACCGGCATCGCGGTGGTGTATGGCGCCACCGGGCAGCTCAACTTTGCGGCCCTGGCCCAGGCGCCGACCAGCCCGCTGCTGGCGGCGGGCGTGGCGCTGCTGACGGTGGCCTTCCTCGCCAAGGCGGCGGCGTTTCCGGTGTTCTCTTGGATGCCCGCGGCCTACCACGTGCTGCCGGCGCCGATCCTGGCGTTGTTCGCGGGGCTGCTCAGCAAGGTGGGCGTGTATGCGCTCTTACGGCTGTTCGGGCAGGTCTTTCCGGCGGCGATGGCCGACTGGCAGGCGGTGCTCGGCGCCGTGGCGGTGGCGACGATGCTGGCTGGGGCGCTGGGTGCGGCGTGGCACTGGGATCTGCGGCGCATCCTGGCCTTTCACATCGTCAGCCAGATCGGCTACCTGATCCTCGCGGTAGCGCTGGCCACCCCGGCCGGCTACGCGGCGGCGATCTTCTACACGATCCACCACATCATCGTGAAGGCCAACCTGTTCCTGATCGCCGCGCTGGTGTGCCGCGTGGCCGGCAGCTACGACCTGCGGCGCATCGGCGGTGTGGCGGCGGCGCGGCCGATGCTGGCGATCATCTTTGCGGTGCCGGCGCTGTCGCTGGTGGGGATTCCGCCCCTGTCGGGCTTCTGGGCCAAGTTTCTGGTGCTGCGGGAGAGCTTCGCCGGCGGCCACTGGGTGTGGGGCGGCGCTGCGCTGGCCACCGGCGTGCTGACGCTCTATTCGATGAGCAAGATCTGGATCGAGGCTTTCTGGAAACCCCATCCCGCGCCGGTGGCGGTGGGCCGGCTGCCCCTTGCGGCGCTGGCCTCGGTGGCGCTGCTGGCGGCGATCACCGCCGGCATCGGGATGTTCCCGCAAACCCTGCTGGATTTTGCCGGGCAGGCCGCGGCGGGGCTTGTTGAGGTGGCGCGATGAAGCGCGTGGCGGCGGCCGTGGTGCTGGCGGTGTCGTTTGTCTGGCAGCTGGTGGTGTCGGGGCTGGCGACCGTGCGGATCATCCTCGCCCCCTGCGTGCCCGCGCAGCCGGTGCTGATGCGCTACGAGTTCGCGCCCTTGAGCGAGGCGGGCGCCGCGCTACTGGCGAGCCTTGTCACCCTCACGCCGGGTTCGACGGTGGTGGATATCGACATGGAAACACGCAGCCTGCTGGTGCATCTGCTCGACGGGCGCGACCAGGCCGCTGCGGCCGACGGCATCCGGCGCCACTTCGAGCGCCACGTGCGGGTGCTGTGCGGGGTGCAACCATGAACGCGCTACTGATCGGCCTGTTGGCCCTGGCGGTGGTGCTGGCGGTGATCCGCCTCCTGCGCGGCCCGACCGACGCCGACCGGGTGGTGGCTTTCGACCTGCTGTCGGCCTGCGGCATTGCGGCCTGCGCACTGGCGGCGACGATCACCGGCCGGGTGCTGTATCTCGACGTGGCGCTGGGCGTGGCGGTGGTGGCCTTCGTGGGTACCCTGGCGTGGGCGCGGGCGGTGGAGAAGCGGGGAGGCCGGAGTGGCTGAGGGCCTGATGCTGCTGGGGCTGGTGCTGCTGGTGATCGCCGCGGTGGGGCTGCTGCGCCTGCCGGACGCCCTGTCGCGCCAGCACGCGGCCACCAAGGCGGCGACCCTCGCGCTGGGCGTGCTGCTGATCGGTGTGGCGCTGAAGGGCGGCGGTCTGGACTGGGCGCTCCGGGCGCTGGGGATCTTCGTGGCCCTGCTGGTCACACTGCCGGCGGCCTCGCACCTGCTGGCCCGGGCCGCGCTGCGCGAGCGGGACCGCGGGCCCGACTGAACGCGCCGTTTCAGGCCGGCGTCTGAAAGGCCGGGCGGCCGTTGGCGTAGCCGGCTTCGATCTCCTCGACCACCACCCGCCAGATCGGCCGGATGAAGAAACGCAGGTTCTTGATGACGTGATCCACGTTCATCATCGACGGCACGCGGGTGCCCCGGTGCTCCACCGGGCCGCCGATCTGGGTGATCTTCACGCCGAGCTTCGAGAAATGGTCGGCGAGGCGCGGTTCGGTGAGCATGAACAGGGTTTCGACGCCCTCGTGCTTGGCCAGCGCAACCACCGCCAGATACAGGCCGATCGGGATGTACGGGAAGCGGGGCTGCTCCTTGGTGCCGAAATCGTCTTCGGAGAGCGCCAGCGCGGTTCTGGTCTCGCCCTTCCGGCGGCGGTAGTGGGCGCGCACCGCAAGGCGCGAGACTTCGGCGATGGCGCCGCGGGGCTCTCTGGCCGGGTCGATGATCGAGCGGTCGAGGGTGGCGCGGCATGCGTGCTCGAAGGGCAGGGGATGGGCCGGCTCTTCCGGCCGGGCCATCACCAGGCGGTTGCAGCCAACCAGGATGTGCGGCTCGGTCGAGGTGCGCAGCAGGCAGTGCAGGCTGTGGCGGTCGTTGTCGTCGATCTCGCGACGGTCGGGCCGGACCGGCTCGAAGCCCAACTCCTCGCAATAGACTTCGTGGCGGATGCCATAAACATCGTTGCGCAGGTCGTCGCTGAAGGCGGCGGCGACTTCGAAATACTTCTTGAAGCCTTCCCCCAGACTGAAACGATCAAGTAGCGACATGGCTCATGGGCCTCTTCTGGTTGTACGGAATGGATGTATCGAGCATCAACGACCCCGGCGCACAGACCTGAAGGGCTGATCGGTATGGCCGGTCCGATCCATCCGACGGACGGCGGCCGGGATGGGCAACGGGGCCGGGCCCGGACGCGAACTGTCGTATCATAATGTTTCCCGGTCCGACGGATTCGATACGCATGCCCGACGCCAACGCAAACTTTGATTACCACGAAGCCTTTGCCCGCAACATCGGCTGGGTCACCGAGGCCGAACAGGCAGCGCTGCGCGGCAAGCGCATTGCCATCGCCGGCATGGGCGGCGTCGGCGGCGTGCATCTGCTCACCCTCACCCGGCTCGGCATCGGCGCCTTCAACATTGCCGACATGGACACCTTCGACGTGGTGAACTTCAACCGCCAGGCGGGTGCGTCCATGTCGACGGTCGGCCAACCCAAGGCCGAGGTGATGGCCCGGATGGCGAAGGACATCAACCCCGAGCTCGACATCCGCATCTTCGACAAGGGTGTCGATGCTTCCAACCTGGACGATTTCCTGTCCGGCGTCGACCTCTATGTAGACGGCCTGGATTTCTTTGCGTTCAAGGCGCGCCGCGATACTTTCTACGCCTGCCACCGGCTGGGCGTGCCGGCGGTCACCGCGGCGCCGCTGGGCATGGGCACGGCGGTGCTGTCCTTCCTGCCGGGGCACATGTCGTTCGAAGAGTACTTCCGGCTCGAAGGCTGCGATGAGGACGAGATGGCGGTGCGCTTTCTCCTCGGCCTGTCGCCGGCGATGCTCCAGCGCGGCTATCTGGCCGACCCGACCCGGGTGGATTTCAACGCCCGGCGTGGCCCCAGCACCATCGCCGCCTGCCAGCTGTGCGCCGGCGTGACGGCCACCGAAGCCCTCAAGATCCTCCTCGGCCGCGGCAAGGTGCTGTGCGCCCCCTGGGGCTTTCACTTCGACGCCTACAGCAACCGCTACATCAAGACCTGGCGTCCGGGGGGCAACCGCAACCCGATCCAGCAGATTGGCCTGTTCATCGCCCGCCGTCAGCTTAAGGCGATGCGCCAGGGCAAGTTTGCCAGCACCGCCTGATCCAACCTTCCGCGCCCCGCGTTTCCGATCCAGGAGAGCCCTCGATGGCCAGCCGTGAAACCCTGCTGAAAATCCTCGACCTGGCCCGCTGGGCCCCCAGCGGCGACAACACCCAGCCCTGGCGTTTCGAGATCGTTGCCGACGACCACGTCGCCATCCACGGCAACGACACCCGCGAGTGGTGCCTCTACGATTTCAACGGCCACGCCAGCCACATGGCCCACGGCGCGCTGCTCGAGACCCTGCGCATCGCCGCCACCGGCGAAGGCCTTGCCGCCAGCTGGCAACTGCGTCCCGGCAGCCCGGATAAATCGCCGGTGTTCGACGTGAAGCTCGCCCCCGCGCCGGGTATCGCCCCCGATCCGCTCCTGCCCTTCATCGAGAGCCGCACCGTGCAGCGCCGGCCGATGCGCACCACGCCGCTCACCGCCGTCCAGCGCAGTGCCCTGGCCGCGGCGCCGGGTGCGGGCTACAGCGTGCAGTTCTTCGAATCCGGCGCCGAGCGCCGCCAGGTCGCGGGCCTCTTGTGGCGCAACGCCTACCTGCGCCTCACCTGCCCCGAGGCCTACCCGGTGCACAAGGAGATCATCGAGTGGCGCACCCGCTTCAGCAAGGACCGCATCCCCGAGCAGGCCGTGGGCGTCGATGGCGCCACCGCCCGGCTGATGGAGTGGGTGATGGCGAGCTGGGGCCGTGTGCAGTTCTTCAACAAGTATCTTGGCGGCACCATCGCGCCGCGGGTGCAGCTCGACTACATCCCGGCCATCGCCTGCGCCGCCCACGTGCTGGTGAAGGCCGACGTGCCGGCCCAGGGCGTCGAGGCCCATGTGCGCGGCGGCATTGCGCTGCAGCGGGTGTGGCTGACCGCCGCGGCGGTGGGCCTGCATCTGCAGCCCGAGATGACGCCGCTGATCTTCCGCTGGTACGCCCGCGCCGGCCTGAGCTTCTCGGCCCTGCCCGAGATCCAGCAGGGCGCCGCGGCGCTGGCCGATGAGTTCGAGCGTATCGGCGGCTTTGGCCACGACCAGGGCCTGACCTTCTTCTGCCGCGTCGGGGTGAGCGATCCGCCCAAATCCCGCTCCCTGCGCAAGAGCGTCGAGGAACTCATGCTGCCCGGCCGATGAGCCACGACCACGCCCACCACGGCCACGCCTGCAGCCACGCTCACGGGCATGGTCACGGTCATGGCGGCCACGGCCATCACCACGGGCCGGCGTCCTACGACCGGGCTTTCGCCATCGGCATCGCCCTCAACATCGGCTTCGTGCTGGTCGAGGCCATCTTTGGCTGGATGTCCGGCTCCCTCGCGCTGCTGGCCGATGCCGGCCACAACCTGTCCGACGTCGCCGGGCTGATCCTCGCCTGGGGCGCCACCGCCGCGGCGCGCCTGCGCCCGACCCACAAGTTCACCTACGGCTGGGCGCGGGCCTCGATCCTCGCGGCACTCGCCAACGGCGTGCTGTTGCTGCTGGCGATGGGCGCCCTGGCCCTCGAGGCCGTGCAGCGCCTGCAGTCGCCTGAGCCGGTGGCCGGCTGGACGGTGATCGTCGTGGCCGCGATCGGAGTGCTCATCAACGGCATCACCGCCGTGCTGTTCATGTCGGGCAGCAAGGACGACCTCAACATCCGTGGTGCTTTCCTGCACATGGCCGGCGACGCGCTGGTGTCCCTCGGCGTGGTGGCGGCTGGGGCGCTGTACCTGCACTTCGGCTGGGCGTGGCTCGATCCGGTGGTCAGCCTGGCGATCGCTGCGGTGATCGTGATCGGTTCGTGGGGGCTGTTCCGGCAGTCGCTGCACCTGGCCTTCGATGGTGTGCCGGAAGGCATCGATCTCGTCGATGTGCACACCTGGCTCGCCGGCCTGCCCGGCGTGAAGGACGTGCACGACCTGCACATCTGGGCGCTGGGTACATCCGAAACCGCGCTGTCAGCGCATCTGGTGATGCCCGACGGCCATCCGGGCGACAGCTTCCTGATCGACGTGGCCGAAGGGCTGAAGCACCGCTTCCGCATTCACCACCCCACCATCCAGATCGAGCTGGATGGCATGGACGACGGCTGCACGAAGCCCGCCGCGCTGGGCTGAGGCGAGGCCATGTCAGCCCTTCCGACACCGCGCACCCGGGTTCATCTCGTGCTCGGGTCGGGCGGCGTCAAGACCCTGGCCTATGTGGGCGCGCTGGCAGTGCTCGAAGAGGCCGGCATCGAGTTCGCCAGCATCTCGGCCTGCTCGGCGGGCAGCCTGATCGGCGCCCTCGTCGCCACCGGCCTGCCGATGCGCGAAGTGCAGGCGCGGGTCGAGGCGGTCGATCTGCGCCGCCTGCTGGGCAAGCCCAGCCTGCCCGGGCCGCTGCGCTACGTGTCCTGGCTGCGCTGGCCTTTCGCGCCCTACGACAGCGACGCGGTGGTGCAGATCATGGAAGACCTGATCGGCCCCGGCAAAACCTTCGGCGAGATGGCGATCCCCTTCGCCACGGCGGGCATCGACCTGCTCTCGAAGCAGCTCCTCGTGTATGCCAGCGAAACCCACGCCGACATGAAGGTGACCGAGGCGGTGCGCATCGCGGTGGGTATCCCTCTGTTCTTCCCGCCCCACGAAGCCGGCGGGCGGGTGGTGGTGGATGCGGCGATCGCCACCCACTGCCCGATCTGGATGGTCGGCCGCTTTGACGACGAATACCCCATCGTGGCGCTGCAGCCGGCGGACGCGCCAGTCACCACGCCGCCCCAGGGCATTGGCCGCTTCATCAAGACCATCGTCGGCGCCGGTGTGGCCAGCCGCGACCACTACCTCATCGACGAAATCCCCCGGGCGCGGCTCATCGAGGTGCCGGTGTTCGATCTGGAGATGGAGCAGTTCGACGCCGCCCAGACGCGCAAGCCCTACCTCTTCGAAGCCGGGCGCCGCGCCGCCACCGCCTGCCTGCGCGACTGGGGAAATGACCTCTCCGGCGAGCGCCGACGGGCCCAGGCGGGCAGCCGGCCTGCCGACCGCATCCACGACGAGCGGGCCGTGATGACCGCCTCGGCGATGATGCGCGGCTTCGCCAACCGCTTGTCGCGCATCTCCCGCAGCCAGCTCTTCATCAGCTACAGCCACCGGGACAAGGCCTGGCTGGACGTGGTCAAGGCGCCGCTCGAACCCTACGTCGAGCTGCGCGGCCTGCAGGTGTGGGACGACACCCGGATCGAGGCCGGCGAGATGTGGCGCGACGCCATCGACCGGGCGCTGGCCTCCACCCGCGTCGCCCTGCTGCTGGTGTCGCCGGGCTTTCTGGCCTCGCCCTTCATCCGCAGCGAGGAGCTGGGCTTCTTCCTCGAGGCCGCGGCCCGCTACGCGGTCAAGGTGCGTTGGGTGCTCCTCAGTGCGATCGGCGATGCGCCGAATCCGGTGGGGCACATCCAGGCCATGCACGACATGGCCACGCCCCTCGATGCCCTGTCGGCGCCCGATCTGGTCCGCGCCCTGGCGGCCATCGCACGCCAGCTGGCGGCCGATCTGGACGGCTGAGGCTCAGCGCGTCGCCCTGGCCAGAAAGCGATCCAGCGCCGCGCCAAAGGCCTGCCGGTCGGCCTGGCTGAAGGCCGCCGGTCCTCCGGTCTGCACCCCGCTGCTGCGCAGCTCTTCCAGAAAATTCCGCATCGACAGGCGCTCGGCGATGTTGGCTGCGGTGTACATCTCGCCCCGCGGGTTGAGGGCGTGGGCCTGGCGCTCCAGCACCGCCGCGGCCAGCGGAATGTCGGCGGTGATCACCAGATCGCCGGCCGCCAGCGTGTCGACGATGTGCGCGTCGGCCACGTCGAAGCCCGACGGCACCTGAATCGCCCGGATGAAGCGCGACGGCGGCGTGCGCAGCAGCCGGTTGGCCACCACGAAGGTCTGGATCTGCAGGCGTTCGGCGGCGCGGAAGATGATGTCCTTGACCACGGCCGGGCAGGCGTCGGCGTCGATCCAGATTTGCATGATGGCTGGGGCGTGAAAGGGAAGGGCGCCAGTGTAACCCCGGTCGTTACGGGGTCTCTGTTGCCGAAAAACAACGGATTCCGGTGGCCCCCAGCGGAAAACCCTCACTTCGGCCGGTGTCCGACCGCCAATCGCGGCATTGTGCACAGCAATATAAGCAAAGACGGCCTAGCTTGAACTCACGCTGTCGATCAGTGCTGTAGCCCAAGAGAGCAAAAAAGAGGAGACAAGGCGCCGGCTCGAACCCCAGGTTCGGGTTGTGTCGCACCGGGCGAGGGATGCGTCCCCCGCGCAGGTGCCCCACGACCAGCCGGCTGGTGGTTGATTCACCGCGGTCTCCTCATCATGACGCGTTCCATCGAACAGACCGGGCTCTTCCAGCCCGACGCCGCCGCCCCGGCCATTCCGGGCATTCCGGCTGCGGTTTCCCATCCCGCCCACGCCGCCCGCCGCCTGAAGAAGAGCCGCTGGCCGGCCCGGCTCGACCTGCTCCAGAGCGCCTCCGGGCTGTTTCTGGCGGTCTTCCTGGTGGCGCACATGTTCTTCGTGTCGTCCATCCTCATCAGCCACGATGCCTTCTACACCGTCGCCCGCTTCTTCGAGGCCGGCTGGCTGTTCGGCACGCCCCAGCCGTGGGTCGTGTCGTGCGTGGTGGGCTTCGTGCTGGCGGTGTTCGTCGGCCACGCGTGGCTGGCGCTGCGCAAGTTTCCCGCCAACTGGCGCCAGTACCGGGCCTTTGCCGAGCATCGCCGGCAGCTGCGCCACAGCGACACCGGCCTGTGGTGGCTGCAACTCTGGACCGGCTTTGCGCTGTTCTTCCTGGGCACCGTGCACCTCTACGGCATGCTCGTCCATCCCGAGCTGATCGGCCCCTATGAATCCGCCGACCGCATCTGGACGGGCACCATGTGGCCGCTCTACCTGCTGCTGCTGTTCGCGGTCGAGCTTCACGGCAGCGTCGGCCTGTACCGGCTGGCCCTCAAGTGGGGCTGGCTCGAAGGGCGCGACCCAGCCGCCAGCCGGCGCCGCCTGCGGGCGGTGAAGACGGCTTTCAGCGTGTTCTTCGTGGGCCTCGGCCTCGTCACCCTGCTGGCCTACGTGCAGCTGGGCATCGCCCATGCCGACCGGGCCGGCGAACCCTACGTGCCCACCGCGGCCAAGACAGCCCGGGGCTGACCATGCGCATCCACTACACCGACGTGCTGGTGATCGGCGGCGGCCTCGCGGGCCTTCGCGCTGCCGTGGGCGCCCGGCGCCGCGGCCACGACGTGACCATCCTGAGCCTCGTTCCGCCCAAGCGGTCCCACTCGGCCGCGGCCCAGGGCGGCATGCAGGCCAGCCTGGGCAACACCGCGATGGGCGCCGGCGACAACGAGGACGTGCACTTTGAAGACACCGTGCGCGGCTCCGACTGGGGCTGCGACCAGCAGGTGGCGCGCCTCTTCGTGCACACCGCCCCCCAGGCCGTGCGCGAACTCGCCGCCTGGGGCGTGCCCTGGAACCGCATCCAGGCCGGCCCCCGCGAGGTGGTGATGGACGGCCAGCGGGTGACGCTCACCGAACCCGCCGCCATGCACGGCCTCATCGCCGCGCGGGATTTTGGCGGCACCAAGAAGTGGCGCACCTGCTTCGTCTCGGATGGCACCGGCCACGCCATGCTCTACGCGGTCTCCGACCAGGCCGTGGCCGAAAGCATCCCGGTGCATGAGCGCACCGAAGCCATCGCGCTGATCCATGACGGCCAGCGCTGCCACGGCGCCATCGTGCGCGATCTCGTCACCGGCGAACTCTCGGCTTACGTGGCCAAGGCCACCTGCATCGCCACCGGCGGCTTCGGGCGGATCTACCGGGTCAGCTCCAACGCCGTCATCAACGAAGGCATCGGCGCCGCCATTGCGCTGGAGACCGGCGTGGTGCCCCTGGGCAACTTGGAGGCGGTGCAGTTTCACCCGACCACCATCTTCCCCGCCGGCATCCTCGTCACCGAAGGGTGCCGGGGCGACGGCGGGCTGCTGCGCGACGCCAAGGGCCACCGCTTCATGCCCGACTACGAGCCCGAAAAGCGCGAGCTGGCCTCCCGCGATGTGGTGTCGCGGCGTATGGAAGAGCACATCCGCGCCGGCCACGGGGTGAAGACCCGCTTCGGCGAACACCTGTGGCTGGACATCACCCTGCTCGGCAAGGCCCACATCGACGGCCGCCTGCGCGAGGTGAAGGAGATCTGCCAGCACTTCCTGGGCATCGACCCGGCCCGCGACATGATCCCCGTGCGCCCGGCCCAGCATTACTCGATGGGCGGTATCCGCACCGACGCCGCCGGCCACGCCCGCGGCCTTGCCGGCCTGTTCGCCTGTGGCGAGGCCGCCTGCTGGGATCTCCACGGCTTCAACCGGCTGGGTGGCAACTCGGTGGCCGAGACGGTTGTCGCCGGCATGATCGTCGGCGAGAAGATGGCCGACTTCGTGGAATCCGACGCAGGCGATCTGCATGTCTCCACCGCCCTCGTGCGGGAGTTCCTCGAACGGGAGCAGGCAAAGCTCGACACTTTGCTGCATGGCAACGGAAGCGAAAGCGCCGCCGAACTCACACGACGGATGCAGGACATCATGACCGAGAAGGTGGGCATCTTCCGCCGCGGCGATCTGCTCGAATCCGCGGTGACCGAACTACAGCAACTGCTGGAGAAGAGCCGCCACATCGGCATCGCCACCCGCCGCCCCGGCAGCAACCCCGAGCTGGTGGCCGCCTACCGGGTGCAGAAGATGCTCAAGCTCGCCCTGTGCGTGGCCCACGGCGCGCTCACCCGCACCGAAAGCCGCGGCGCCCACTACCGCGAGGACTACCCCGCCCGCGACGACGCGAACTGGCTCAAGCGCACCCTCGCCACCTGGCACGGCGACGACACCCTGCCGACCCTCGCCTGGGAAGACCTGGACGTGGCGGCGATGGAACTGCCCCCCGGCTGGCGCGGCTACGGCGCCCGCAACGCCATCGAACACCCGGCCACGGCCATCCGCGCGGACGAGATCAACGCCATCCGCAAAGCCTTCGGCCACGCCGACCGATACACCCTGCAACACGCCCTGATGCCCTTCGACCACCTGCTGCCCGAGCGTTACCAGGGCCGCAACGAAAGGCCCGGAGACACCACGTCATGAACGCCCCCATGTCCCACGTCCGCACCGTCACCCTCCACCTGCGCACGCTCACCGGCGGCTCCACCCCGGTCGAGATCGTCGAAGCCCCCGACATGACCCTTCTGGGCGCCATCAAGCAGGCCAAGGGCGCGCTGCCGCCCACCTGGGCCGACACCTTCATGTGCCATTCCGGCGCCTGCAACACCTGCAGCGTCTCCATCAACGGCGTGCCCGGCGTGCCCTGTACTGCCTTCATCCGCGACCTGGGCCGCGACATCGCCGTCGCCCCCGGCATCCACGCCGAAGGCTGGGACGGCCTGCGCACCCCTGTGCGCGGCGGCCACTGAGCCCGCCCCCGCGAAAGGCCCCGCCATGACCGCTCCCCGCAGCCTCACCCTGCGCATCCTGCGCAGCAGCCCGGGCGAGGGCATCGCCCCCCACTGGCAGGATTTCCTCGTCGAAGAGGCCGAGGGCATGACCCTCTTCCTCGCCCTGGGCGAAGTCCGCGAGCGCCTCGACCCTTCGCTGCAGTTCGACTTCGTGTGCCGTGCCGGCATCTGCGGCAGCTGCGCCATGCTCGTCAACGGCAAGCCCACCCTGGCCTGCCGCTGCCTCACCCGCGACCTCGCCCCGCTCATCACCCTGGCGCCCCTGCCGGTGTTCGAGCTGATCGGTGACCTCTCGGTGAACACCGGCAAGTGGATGCGCGGCACCGCCGAACGCCTCGAAACCTGGATCCACAGCCAGGAAGAAACCGCCCTCACCGCGGTCGAGGCGCCGATGGAGCCCGCCCTCGCCGAAGCCATCTATGAACTCGACCGCTGCATCGAATGCGGCTGCTGCATCGCCGGCTGCGGCACCGCGCAGATGCGCCCCGATTTTGTCGGCGCCGTCGGCCTCAACAAGATCGCCCGCTTCCGCCTCGACCCGCGGGACACCCGCAGCGACGACGACTTCTATGAACTCATCGGCGACGACACCGGCGTGTTCGGCTGCATGAGCCTGCTGGGCTGCCACGACGTGTGCCCGAAGGGCTTGTCGCTGCAGACGCAGATCGCGTTTTTGCGCCGCAAGATGGCGGTGGTCGGCATCAAGTAGGCCGCCCGGCCGAACCTGGCCGCCGGTGTCCGCCGGCGGCCCATTTCCTTCCGATTGGTTTCTCCGTTTGTGCCGCGTGGGTGCGCCCCGCGGCCTGTCGGCCCGCGTGCGTCGCAATCACCTAATTTTATTCAACCATTTAATTAATCTTTGTATGATTGCAGCTCAAGGGCGCAGCCCCTGACCTCCATCCTTCTGGCTCTCCGGTTTCATCTTTTGAAGCATTCGCGCGATGGCTAACCTGATTACTCCGCGGGACTTGCCCACCTGGGTGCCAGGCCGGATCACCTCGTCGAGCGACGGTCTGGGCTGGAAGAACGTCGGGCACCGGGCCTACCGCTACACCGGGCTCGACGTGCCGATCCCGCCGATGGATCACTTCATGGTGGTGCGCTACCACGCGGGCGTCACGCCGATGGACCGCTGCGTCGAGGGGCGCTGGAGCCGCAAGCGCTGCACGCCCGGCGACTTCTCGCTGCTGACCCGCTCCGAGTCGTCCCACTGGCACTGGACCCAGTGCATCGAGGTCTCCCACACCTATCTCTCCGAAGCCCTGATGGCCCGCGTGGCCTCCGACGTCACCGAGCGCAGCGTGGCCGAGGTGCGGCTGCACGACGTGCTGCAGGGGCAGGACCCGGTGGTCACGCAGATCGTCGATGCGATCACCCTCGAGGCGCGCCAGCGCGGGCTGGGCGGCGGGCTGTACGTCGAGGCGCTGTCGATCCAGCTGGCGGTGCATCTGTTCCGCAAGTACGCGCGCTTCACCTTCCGCGACGAGATGCCCGCCGGCCCGCTGTCGCCCAGCAGGGTGCGGCGGCTCGAGGAGTTCGTCGAAACCCACCTGCACGAAGGCATCACCATCGAGCAGATGGCCGAGACCCTCGGCCTCGGGATCTGGACCTTCACCAAGCACTTCCGCGCCTCGATGGGCTGTTCGCCCTACGAGTTCGTGATGACGCGTCGGGTCGAGCGGGCTGCGCGCCTGCTCGCCACCCGCGGGCTGGCCATCAAGGAGGTGGCGGCCATGTGCGGCTTTGCCGACCAGGCCCACCTGACCCGCGTGATGCGTGCGCGGCTGGGCACCACGCCAGCCCGGCTGAAGAAGGACGGCGGCGCCTGACGCGGCCTTCGTCGGCCGTCCTGCAAGCCCCGGTTTCTCCCAAACCCCCTCAGCTCCACCCAAAAAAATGGCGCACCAGGTTGCCCTGATGCGCCGCAAAGGCACCCGCGGGGAGCGCCGGTGTCGTCATCGTCCCTGCTGAAGGACGACGTCACCTTTCGGAGGCGGTGCTAGCTGGCGAGGAGTTCCCGGAGGTGGCTGTCCACTTCGGCGATGGCGTGGGCATCGGTGCCGAACAGGGCGAGGTGGCCGTCGATGCTGCTCACTGGACGGAACTCGCTGTTCGGGATCAGCTGCTGCTCGGCCACGCAGTCGCTGGGCGGGAAGAACATGTCGTGGCTGATCGGCATCACATAGGTTTTTGCCTTGATGCGGCCCAGGGCTTCGGCGAGATTGCCGCCGGTGTGGCGGCTCACGTCGCCGCGCTGCCACTTCCAGGCCATGGCGAGCAGGTTGTTCGGGTCCATCGGCCCGAAGTAGCCGGTCATGAACTGGTCCACGAAGGCCTGTACCGATTCGAAGCCGAGCACGCGATGGCGCCCGCCGCGGAAGAACTCCGTGCTCCAGCCCATCACCGTCCAGATCTTGGCGTGGCGCTTGAGGCCCGCCGCCACGTCGGCCGCCGATGAATAGTCGCCGTTGCGGAAACCCGGGTCGGTGGTGATCGCCTCGACGAGGGTCTCGGTGAACACGAAGTCATGCTCGGTGTTGCAGGCGGTGCCGGCGATGGGCGCGGCGCGCTCGACCATATCGGGGTAGCGCACCGCCCATTCGTAGGTCTGCTGGGCGCCCATCGAGCCGCCCACCACCAGCGCCAGGCGCTGGATGCCGAAGTGCTCGGTGAGCAGCCGGTGCTGGGCGCGCACGTCGTCGCCGATGCGCACCTTCGGAAAGTTCGGCCCGGCGATGGCGGCCGGCGCGTTGCTTGGCGACAGGGACAGGCCGCTGCCGATCTGGTTCACCACGATGATGAAGTAGCGCGTCGGGTCGAGGGCGTGGCCCGGGCCGATGTACACCTGCTCCATGATCTTGCTGGTGCCGGAATACCAGGTCGGCACCAGGATCGCGTTGTCCCGGGCGGCGTTGAGGGTGCCGTGGGTCGCCACGGCGAGGGTGCAGTCGGGCAGCACGCCGCCTTCCTCCAGCTCCAGCGTGCCGATGTTGATGGTCTTGAACGGACCGTGGTTGTCCTGGCTGTAATAGTTGTTCATGTCGATTTCCTCCGATGGGTGCCCGGCCGCGCGGGGCGGCCGGTGGTGCGGGGTGGGGGCTCAGCGCGCGGTGTAGCCGCCGTCGATGACCAGTTCGGCGCCGGTCACCCAGCGCGACTCGTCCGACGCCAGGTACACCGCGCCCCAGGCGATGTCGTCCGGGGTGCCGGTGCCGCCCAGCGGATGCAGGGCGTCGAGGCTGGCCTTGGCGGCGCTGCGCTCCAGGCCGGCGTCGTGCACGTAGCGGTCCACCAGCGCCGTGAAGATGAAGCCCGGATGGATCGAGTTCACCCGGATGCGCTCGCTGGCGTAGGTGAGCGCGTCGTTCTTGCTCATGCAGCGCACGGCGCCCTTGGCCGCGTGGTAGGGCGGAATGTCGCCGCCCCCGACGATGCCGTAGATCGACGAGATGTTGATCACCGAGCCGCCGCCCGCCTGGCGCAGGTAGGGGATGACGTGCTTGGTGCACAGGAAGACGGCGGTTGCATCGACGGCCATCACCCGGTTCCACTCGGCCAGGGAGAGGCGGTCGGTGGGCACGTTCTCGCCCTCGATGCCGGCGTTGTTCACCAGCACGTCGAGGCGCCCGAAGGCTTCGAACGCCGCCCGCAGCGCGGCGCTCACCTGGGCTTCGTCGGTGACGTCGGTCTGCACGAAGAGTGCCCGCCCGCCGCCCGCGGCGATGCGTTCGGCCACCGCGCGGCCGTTGGGGTCGCGGTCGAGCACCGCAATGGCGGCGCCCTCGTCTGCCATGCGCTGGGCGATCGCTGCGCCCAGGCCATTGCCACCGCCGGTGATGGCGGCGGCCTTGCCGGAAAGTCGGTTCATGGTGGATGTCCTTTCCGGTTGGCTCAGCGCATCTCGAAGCCGGGGTAGCCCTGGCTCGCCAGCTGGTCGCACTTCTGGTTGTAGGTGCCCACCCCGCCGATGTACGAGATCAGGCGCCGGGGCTTGCCTTCCACGTTGGAGCCCATGTACCAGGAGTCGGTCTTGACCACGAGGGTCTTGGCGGCGGTCTCGTCGTGGTGCTGGACCCATTCGTCCTGGAGGGATTCGGTGGCCTCGACGACCTTCTTGCCGTTGCTGCGGGCGTAGTCGATGCAGTCGGTGATCCAGTCCACCTGCTGTTGCAGGCAGGTGGTCATGTTGCACAGGGCGGCGGACGGGGCGAGCGGCGCGCCGGTGGTGAACAGGTTGGGGTAGCCGTGCACCTGCAGGCCCATCGCGGTGCGGATCTCCTGGCCCCATTCGGCCTTCAGGGAGCGCCCGTCGCGGCCGCGGATGTCGATCCGGGTGAGGGCGCCGGAGCCGGCGTCGAAGCCCACCGCGAGGATGATCACGTCCGCTTCATGGATCACCCCGTCGGCGGTCTGGATGCCCTCGGGCACCACGCGCTCGATGGGCACCGTGCGGCAGTCCACCGCCGTCACGTTGGGCTGCAGGTACACCTCCAGATACTTGTTTTCCAGCGGCACGCGGTGGGTGCCAAAGCCGTAGTCGGTGGGGATCAGCAGATCGCACAGCTCGGGGTTGTGCTGGAGGCGCTCGCGCATCTTGGCGCGTACGAACACCGACACCTCCTCGCTCACTTCCTCGTCGAAGAACATCTCGGGGAAGGACGCCAGCCACAGGGCGAGGGAGCCGTCTTCCCACAGATTCTCGAGCACGGCGGTGCGTTCTTCCGGCGTCTTCTCGGCCCACGGGCCGGCGTCGAAGTCGTAATCGAAGCCGGCGAAGGTGCTGCGCACGCGCGCCTTGAGCTCATGGAAGCGCGAGCCCCACTTCTCCCAGTCGGCCCCGGAATACTTGGGGTTGCGCATCGGGATCACGTATTGCGGCGTGCGCACGAAGATCTTCATCGAGCCCACTTCCGGCGCGATGGTCTGGATCACCTGGATGCCGGTGGCGCCGGTGCCCACCACCGCCACGCGCTTGCCCTTCAGATCCACCGGCTCCTTCGGCCACAGGCCGGTGTGGAAGATCTGGCCCTTGAAGCTGGCCTGGCCCGGGAAGCGGTCGGACAGCGGCGCCGACAGCATGCCGCAGCAGGCGATCAGGAACTGGGCGGTGATCTTCTCGCCGGCGGCGGTCTCGATCCGCCACAGGTCGTTGGCCTCGTCGAAATGGGCCGAGGCGATCCGGGTGCTGAACTGGATGTCCTTCTTCAGATCGAGGGTGTCGGCCACGTAGTTGAGCCAGCGCTCGGTCTCGGGCTGGGCCGGAAAGCGCTCGGAGGGCTGCCAGGATTTGTACAGCTCCTCCGAGAACCAGTACTGGTAGATCTCGGCCTGGGAATCGAAGCGCGCGCCGGGGTAGCGGTTCCAGTACCAGGTGCCGCCAACGCCGGTGCCGGTCTCATAGGCGCGCACCTTCATGCCCATCTCCCGCAGGCGGTGCAGCTGGTACAGCCCGGCAACGCCGGCGCCAATGATGAGGGCGTCCAGATGCGTCACCGCGTCGGTGGCGGCGGGGGTGCGGGTCGGCTGGGGGCTATTCGTGCTCATTTTGTCTCCTTCACTTTCTTGTGGTGTGGCCGCCCCCCGGGGTGGGGCAAGCCTGCGGAAGCGGAGCGGCGTCGGGGGCAAAGCCGCGACTGCTGCTGCCGTGGAGACAATCTAGGGGCAGGGCCAGCCGGCGATCTTGTCGATCCTTGGCGATCTTTTGAACGAAACGGGAAATCGCCCGATTTAGCCGCCCGGGCGGCGCAAACCCCTGTTTTTGCGTGATTAGAATCGGCCCGGCACAAGATCGGTGGCATGCCGGCGAGGTGGTGGAAAGGGCTGGCGGAAGGCGCCCGGGTCTCGTGCGATCAAGAAGAAACGGCCGGGCACATCCGGCCGCCCAACCCCACATCAAAGGAGATCCCCATGAACGCATCCCTCTGCCACGCCCCCGCCCGGCGCCGGCCCATCGGCGCGCTACTCGCCGCCAGCCTGATCGCCGCCACGCTGCCCGGCGCTGCCCACGCGGTGGCCGTCGACCCCGGCGACTACACCTACCTGCCGCCCGGCACCGGGCTCGCGCTGCTCTACTACCAGCACGCGTCCGGCAAATCCCTGTATTCCGGCGGGCACAAGGTGTCCGGCAATGCTGATCTCGACGTGGACGTGGGCATCGCGCGGGGCGTGAAGTACCAGGGCTGCCGCAGCTACCCTAATAGCATTGCCCGAGCCCAAATAACGTTCACG
>NZ_CALAYQ010000192.1:0-22161 GCF_937894855.1 uncultured Zoogloea sp. | reverse complement strand
TGTCCAACATTCGCGCTGGCAAAACGGGAGGAGTCCATATACGGACTTCAGTCCGACAAGCCGCCTGACCAAGCCGCAATGTCGGACTGAAGTCCGACCTACAGGGAGGCGATGGGCGGCGGAGGCACGCTTGCGGGTTGGCGCTTTTTTGCTCCCGGTCGGGAGCAAAAAGGTCCCGACTCGGACAAAATTGCTCCCAACCGGGAGCCGAAAGCCCCAAGCGCCCTCAGTCGTCGCTCGCCCCCGGCGACACCGCCGAGCCGGCCAGGATGCCGCCGTCGATGGTCAGCTCGGAGCCGTTCACATAAGGCGCCTCGTCCGAGGCCAGCAGCACGCACACTGCCGCCACCTCTTCCGGGCGGCCGAAGCGGCGGGCCGGGTTGGCGCGCACGAAGGCCTGCATGCGCGCCTCGCGCCCGGGGCCGGAACCGAGCATCGGCTCCCACATGGGGGTGAGGATCGCCGCCGGATGCACCGAGTTGCAGCGGATCGGCAGCCCCTGCTCGGCGCAGTACAGGGCCACCGTCTTGCTGTGGTTGCGGATGCCGGCCTTCGACGAGGCATACGCCGCCGCCCCGGGCACCCCCACCACGCCCGAGCGGGACGACATGTTGATGATGGCCCCGGGGTTGCCCTTCGCGCGCATGGTCTGGATCGCGAAGCGGCAGCCCAGGAAGGTGCCATCCAGGTTGGTGTGATGCACCCGGCGCCAGTCGTCCAGGCTGGCGTGCTCCGGGCTCTGGGGGCCGGAGCCGGTCTCGAAGCCGGTGATGCCGGCGTTGTTCACCAGCACGTCGAGCTGCCCGACCTCGGCGACGATGCGCGCCATCGCCGCCTCCCAGTCGGCTTCCTCGCGCACGTCGAGGCGCAGATAGACGGCGTTGCCGCCGATCGAATCGGCCACCGCCTGGCCTCGGGCGTCGTCGATGTCGCTCACGTAGCAGCGGGCGCCTTCAAAGGCAAAGGCGCGGGCGATGGCCTCACCGATACCCCGGGCGGCCCCGGTCACCAGGGCCACTTTGTTGTCCAGACGGTTCATGCGTGCTCTCCAGGCAGAAGGTGAAAGGACGGACGATGCAAAATCCGCCCGCCATTATCCGCCCGTCGCGAAACTCCCGCCCGCCGCCGCGCTCGAACCCCTGTAGCACACCCCATCGTCGTTCGAGGAGCCCGCGCCATGAACGCCCCGCCCGACCGCCGCGCCGCCGACCACCGTGCCGCCATCTCCGCCCACTGCCGCAGCGACGAAGCGGCCCGGGTTGCCGCCCTCGCCGCCGAACTCGCCGCCGTGCCCCTCGACAGGGCCGCCGTCGCCGAGCACGCCCGGGCGCTGGTGGTGGCGGTGCGCCAGCAGCGCGAAGGGGCCAGCGGGGTGGACAACCTGATGCACGAGTTCTCGCTCTCGACCCAGGAAGGCATCACCCTGATGTGCCTGGCCGAGGCCCTGCTGCGCATCCCCGACACGGCCACCCGCGACCGCCTGATCCGCGACAAGATCGTTAAGGGCGACTGGCGCGCCCGCCTGGGCCACAGCCACTCCCTGTTCGTCAATGCCGCCACCTGGGGGCTGATGCTCACCGGCAAGCTGGTGGCCACCCACAGCGAGCACACCCTCGGCGGCAGCCTCGCCAGGCTCATCGCCCGGGGCGGCGAGCCGCTGATCCGGCGGGGGGTGGAATTTGCGATGGGCCTGCTGGGCCAGCAGTTCGTGATGGGCGAGACCATCGCCACCGCCCTCAAGCGCAGCGAAGAGAAGATCCGTCAGGGCTACACCCACTCCTTCGACATGCTCGGCGAGGCCGCCGCCACCCGCGCCGATGCCGAGGCTTACACCAACGCCTACGAGCGCGCCATCCACGCCATCGGCAAGGCCAGCGCCGGGCGCGGGGTGATCGCCGGGCCGGGCATTTCCATCAAGCTCTCGGCGCTCCACCCCCGCTACTGTCGCGCCCAGCGCCAGCGGGTGATGGACGAGCTCTACCCGCGCCTCGTGGCGCTAATGCAGCTCGCCTGCGGCTACAACATCGGGGTGAATATCGACGCCGAGGAGGCCGACCGGCTCGAACTCTCCCTCGATCTCGTCGAACGCCTGCTCGCCGAGCCGGATCTGGCCGGCTGGACGGGCCTCGGGGTGGTCGTCCAGGCCTACCAGAAGCGCTGCCCCTTCGTGATCGAGCATCTGGCCGAACTGGCGCGCGAGCACGGCCGGCGCATCATGATCCGGCTGGTCAAGGGCGCCTACTGGGATGCCGAGATCAAGCGCGCCCAGGTGGACGGCCTCGCCGGCTACCCGGTATTCACCCGCAAGGTGCACACCGATCTTTCTTACTTGGCCTGTGCCGCCCGCCTGCTGGCGGTGGCCGACCGCGTCTATCCCCAGTTCGCCACCCACAACGCCCACACCCTCGCCAGCGTCGCGCAGATGGCCGCCGACCGGGGCGTGACCGAATACGAGTTCCAGTGCCTGCACGGCATGGGCGAGCCCCTCTACGATAACGTGGTCACCCCGGGCCAGCCCGGCGGGCGCTGCCGCATCTATGCGCCGGTAGGCAACCACGCCAGCCTGCTGCCCTATCTGGTGCGGCGCCTGCTGGAAAACGGCGCCAACACCTCCTTCGTCAATCGCATCGTGGACGAAGCCGTGCCGGTGGATGCCCTGCTGACCGACCCCCTCGACGCGGTACACCGGGACGGCGGCCATCCCCACCCGGCCATTCCGCTGCCGCAGGATCTCTTCGGGCCCACCCGGCGCAACTCCGCCGGGCTCGATCTCGCCAGCGACGCCGAGATCAACCGGCTCGACGCCGAACTCGCCCTCCTCGCCAGCCGCCCGTGGAGCGCCGAGCCGATCCTGGCCAGCCATCCCCCCTCCGGTACCCCCTACCTGCCGGTCACCAACCCCGCCAACCGGCATGACCAGGTGGGCACGGTGCTCGAAGCCACCCTCACCGACGTGGCCCGCGCGGTGGAAGCCGCCGACACCTTTGCCGACGACTGGCACGCCGTGCCGCCACCCCGCCGGGCCAGCGCGCTTCGCGCCGCCGCCGACGCCTTCGAGGCCCACCAGACGGAGTTCATCAGCCTGTGCATCCGCGAAGCTGGCAAGACCCGCGCCAACGCCATCGCCGAGGTGCGCGAGGCGGTGGATTTCTGCCGCTACTACGCCGCCCAGATCGAACACCTGCCCCCCAGCGCCACCGCGCCCGGGCCGGTGGTGTGCATCAGCCCGTGGAACTTCCCGCTGGCGATTTTCGCCGGCGAGGTGGTGGCCGCGCTGGCCGCCGGCAGCCCGGTGCTCGCCAAGCCCGCCGAGCAGACGCCCCTCACCGCCGCGCTGGCGGTGCATCTGCTCCACGCCGCCGGCGTCCCCCGGGCGGCCCTGCAACTGCTGCCCGGCCAGGGCGAACGGGTGGGCGCCGCGCTGGTGGCCGACCCGCGCATCCGCGGCGTGGTGTTCACCGGCTCCACCGAAGTCGCCCGGCTGATCCACCGCCAGCTTGCCCAGCGCCCCCCTGAGGCGCCGCCCACCCGCCTGATCGCCGAAACTGGCGGCCAGAACGCGATGATCGTGGACGCCTCGGCCCTGCCCGAACAGGTGGTGCAGGACGCCCTCGCCTCCGCCTTCGACAGCGCCGGCCAGCGCTGCTCGGCCCTGCGCGTGCTGTGCCTGCAGGAAGAGATCGCCGACCGGGTGATCGAGCTCCTCGCCGGGGCGATGATGGAACTCACCATCGGCAACCCGGCCCGGCTCTCCACCGACGTGGGCCCGGTGATCGACGACACCGCCCGCGCGGCGCTCCTCGCCCACATCGACCGGCTGCGCACCATCGGCCACCGGGTGATCCAGTGTCCGCTGCCCGACGCCTGCGCCACCGGCAGCTTCGTGCCGCCCACGCTCATCGAGATCGACAGCATCGCCGAGCTGGAACGGGAGGTCTTCGGCCCCGTGCTGCACGTGCTGCGCTACCACGCCGGCCGGCTCGACGAACTCATCGACACCATCAACGCCACCGGCTACGGCCTCACCTTCGGCATGCACAGCCGCATCGACGAGCGCATCGGCCTGGCCACCCGCCGCATCCGCGCCGGCAACCTCTACATCAACCGCAACCTGATCGGCGCCGTGGTGGGCGTGCAGCCCTTTGGCGGCGAAGGCAGATCCGGCACCGGGCCAAAGGCCGGCGGGCCGTTCTACCTGCCGCGGCTGATGGGCGACCTGTCGGTGCCGCCGGCCGCCCTCGGGCTGACGCCGGACGACAGCGGCGTCGACGACTGCCGCCTCGCCCGCTTCGACACGCTGCGCGCCTGGGCCCATCACGAGGGCCTGCGCGACCTGGCCGAAGCCTGCGCCGATTTCGCCACCACCTCGCCGCTGGCCTGCCGGGCAACGCTCCCCGGCCCCACCGGCGAACGCAACACCCTGGGGTTTGCGCCCCGCGGCACGATCCTGTGCGTGGCCGACGACCGGGACACCCTGCTCGTCCAGCTTGCCGCCGCGCTGGCCACCGGCAACACGCCGGCAGTGGTGCACGGCGCCGTGGCCGCCGCCGCCCTCGACGCCCTCCCGGACGGGCTGGCCGCAGCCGTCGTGCAGATCGACGAGGACGCGATCCTCACCGTGGATGGCGTGCTCCACGCCAGCAGCCCCGAGCGCCGCACCGACCTGCACCGGCGGCTTGCCGACCACCCGGCACGCATCCTGCCGCTGGTCGAAGCGGGGCCCGACGGGCGCTACCCGCTGTACCGGCTGGTGGTGGAAAGGGCCGTGTCGATCAACACCGCCGCGGCCGGCGGCAACACGAGCCTGATGACCCTCGCCGTCTGAACACCCCTGTCGCCGCCCTGCCTGACGCCAACAGTCAAAAAAAAACGGCACGGACGCTTTCGCATCCGTGCCGCTTCCGCAACCAGGCGGCCCGATGTTCCGGGCCACCTACTCCCAAACGGGATTACTTGCCGTTGTGCAGCTTGAACACCCACACGGAACCGCCCTGCTCCAGGAAGTTCACGCGACGGGCCACATCGCCACCCCACAGGGGAACCGCACCGCCCCAGCCGGACACCACGGCAACGTACTGCTCGCCGTTCTCCATCCAGGTAACCGGGGGAGCCACCACGCCGGAGCCGGTCTGGAAGGACCAGACTTCCTTGCCGGTCTTGGCGTCCAGCGCCTTCAGGTAGCCTTCGGGGGTACCGTAGAAGGTCAGGTTGCCGGCGGTGGTCAGCACGCCGCCCCACAGGGGAGCGAAGTTCTTGTTTTCCCAGACGATCTTGCCCGAGACCGGATCAACCGCGCGCAGCGCGCCGATGTAGTCGTCGTGCAGGGCCTTGATGGTGAAGCCCGCACCCAGGTAGGCGGCGCCGCGCTTGTACGAGACCGGCTCGTTCCAGATGTCCATCGCCCACTCGTTGGCCGGCACGTAGAACAGGCCGGTCTGCGGGTTGTAGGCGATCTGCTGCTGGTTCTTGCCGCCCAGGAAGGACGGAGCAGCCGTAACGCTCTTGCCCTTCTTGCCATCGGCGCTGCCGGACGGATCGCCCGGGCGGTTCTCGTCCACGTAGATCGGACGGCCGGTGTTCATGTCGAAGCCCTTGGCCCAGGTGATGTCCTTGACGAAGGGGAAGATGTTCAGCGGCTTGCCGTTGGTACGGTCGAGCACGAAGAAGAAGCCGTTACGGTCAGCCTTGCCACCCGCCTTGATGATCTTGCCGGTCTTCGGGTCCTTGTAGTCGAAGGAGACGAATTCGTTCACACCGTCGAAGTCCCAGCCGTCGTGCGGGGTGGTCTGGTAGTGCCAGACGATCTTGCCGGTATCCGGGTCGATGGCCACGGTGGCGGAGGAGAACAGGTTGTCGCCGGGGCGCAGGTGGCTGTTCCACGGAGCCGGGTTGCCGGTGCCGGCGAAGACCAGGTTGGTGTCGGGATCGTAGGTGGCGCCGTTCCAGGTGGCCGCGCCGCCGGTCTTCCACAGGTCGCCGGTCCAGGTGGCGTTGAGGGTGCCGGAGATGCCGTTCTCGACCTTCTCGCCATTCACCCACTTGTAGCCCATGTGGCCTTCAACGGTCGGACGCATCCAGACCATCTTGCCGGTCTTGGCATCGCGGGCTTCCATGCGGCCCTGCACGCCGAACTCGCCACCGGACACGCCGGTAATGACCAGGCCCTTGACGATCAGCGGAGCCGCCGTGGCAGAGTAGCCGGCAGCGTAGTCGTCGATCTTGTCCTTCCAGACAACCTTGCCGGTGTCCTTGTTCAGGGCCACGAGCTGGGCGTCGAGGGTGGCGAAGATCACCAGGTTGTCGTAAAGCGCGGCGCCGCGGTTGATCACGTCACAGCACGGCATGATGCCTTCGGGCAGACGGTGCTCGTACTTCCACAGCTTCTTGCCGGTCTTGGCGTCGAGGGCAAAGATGCGGCTGTAGGAGGCCGTCACGAACATCTTGCCGTCGTGCACCAGCGGCTGGGATTCCTGGCCGCGTTGCTTCTCGCCGCCAAAGGAGAACGACCAGACCGGAACCAGGTTCTTGACGGTCTTGGTGTTGATCTTGTCCAGCGTGCTGAAACGCTGACCCTGCTGGCCAAGGCCGAAATGAACGACGTCGCCGGTGGTCTTCGCATCGTTGAGGATGTCGGCGTCGGTGACTTCCTTCGCCTGGGCGGCGCCAGCAACCATCAGCGCTGCAGCGATGATCGACATCGCAAACGGCTTTTTCATATTTTTGCTCCTTTGGATCATTGAATGTCTCCTTCGAGAAGGTGCTGAAGCACACGACGGACGGGCCACCTCCCGGCCACGCCCGAGTACGCAGCACGGTCAATCCGCAAAAGCCGTGCCATCAACGCGGCCGCATCACGGAAATCTGCATTTCGGGAAAATTTCCCGATATAAAAAGGGCTGTTGGCAACAACGAAACTTTTAATGATCTGCACCAGCCCCGGCCTGATGGGCAATTCGCCCGATACAGCTGCTTCATTCCTCACCAAGTGCTCCAAACTGCAACAGCCCGACGCGGAACACGTTACGCCGGCACACGGCCACCGGTCAGCGGAAGCCCCCGCCCGGCATCCCCCACCGCCGTTTGAGGCCCTCCGGCCCGCGCCACAACCTCAGGCACGAAGCTTGCAGCCGTTCATCTCATCATAGAGCGCGCCGCCCACGAGCAGGCCGCCACGAGGAGACCAAGCTTGAAACTACTGCACGCCCTTGCGGCCGGGGCATTCGCCGCCGTCTGCACCCTGGCCCATCCCGCCAGCCCGGCCCCCCAGGCCGACCCCCTGGAATCGCCCCGCTGGGGCGACATGCGCAGGGAATTCTTCCCGGCCAAGGCCCGCGTCCGCTTCGACAGCCGGGTCAAGGTCACCGCGCCGCTCACCGCCGAGAACGCCCTCAACGTGCCCGTGAGCGTCGACGCCGGCGAGCTGACCGACGTGCGCGAGATCGTCGTCTTCGCCGACTTCAACCCCATTGTAAAAATAGTACGTTTCGAGCCCACCGGCGCCCATCCCGCGCTCGGCTTCCGGATCAAGCTCCAGCAATCGTCCCCCGTCCGCGCCGCGGTGCGCACCGGCGACGGCAGCTGGCACGTGGGCGGCACCTGGGTGAACACCGCCGGTGGCGGCTGTACCCTCCCCTCCGCCGGCAGCGCCTCGCCCGAATGGCAGAAGCGCCTCGGCGAGGTGAGCAGCCGGGTGTGGACCAAGAAGGAAGGCGGCGAGCGCATCCGCCTGCGGGTGATCCACCCGGAAGACACCGGCCTCGCCGCCGGCGTCCCGGCCTTCTTCATCCAGGACCTGCGCCTCACCGACGAGGCCGGCCAGCCGTTGATGCACATCGAGGGTTTCGAACCCCTGTCCGAAAATCCGGTCTTCACCGTAGACATCCCCGCCGCCCGCGCCGCCACCGGCTACCGGGTGAGCGGCCGCGACAACAACGGCAACACCATCTCGGCAGCGATCGAAAAATGAAGCGCGTCGCCCGAACCCTCACCGCCATCTTCGCCCTCGGCTGGGCCCTGCTGCTCGCCGCGGCCGACATGGACTACGGCCTCGCCCCCGAGCAGATCGCCCCCGACACCTGGGTGCTCACCGGCCGCAGCGAAGACTTCAGCACCCAGAACGGCGGCAACATCGTCAACACCGCCTTCGTCGTCACCTCGGCCGGCGTGCTGGTGATCGACAGCGGCCCCAGCCGGGCCTATGGCGAGCAGCTCCGCCGGGCCATCGCCCGGGTCACCGACAAGCCGGTGGTGATGGTGGTGGACACCCACCACCACCCCGATCACTTCCTCGGCAACCAGGCTTTCCCGAAGGAAACCCTGGCCGCGCTGCCCGGTACGATCCACGGCATTCACACCGAAGGCGGCAACCTCAACGAGAACATGTACCGCCTCACCGGCGACTGGATGGCCGGCACCGAGCCCGTCGCCCCGGCCCGCCAGCTCGCCGCCGGCCCGCTGCAGTTGGGCGACCACCGCTTCGAGCTGCTCGCCCTGGATGGCCACACCGAGGCCGATCTCGCCATCCTCGACCGCCAGACCGGCGTGCTGTTTGCCGGCGATCTGGTCTTCAACAACCGCGCACCCACCACGCCCCACGCCCGCCTCGACGCCTGGAACGCCGCCCTCGCCAAACTCGAAGCCCTGCCCTTCACCCGTCTCGTGCCCGGCCACGGCCCGGTGAGTACCGACAGCGCCCCGATCCGCCAGACCCGCGCCTGGCTCGCGTGGCTCGATGAGACCCTGCGCCAGTCCGCCGAAGAAGGCCTCGACATGACCGAGGTGCTGGCACTGCCGCTGCCCGCCGGATTCCGCCGGCTGGCCGTCTCCGAGGCCGAATACCGCCGCTCGGTCGGCCAGCTCTACCCGGCGTACGAGCAGCGCGCCCTCGCCCGGGACGAAAAGGCTGCCCGATGAACGCCGTACCCACCTTCGCCATGCCCTGGCCCGAGGTGCCCGCGCCGCGGATCAGCCGCCCCCTCAAGCTGGCCATCGCCGCCTCCATCGGCGTGCATGTGCTGGCGCTCGCCTGGCAGCACGATCTCCTGCCCAAGCCGGACGCCACCCCGCCCACCCTGAACGTGGTGCTCCGTGCCCCGGCCCCGGTCGTCCAGCCGGCCCCGGCGCCCGAACCCGTCGCCCGCGTCGAGGCCGTCGAGCCCCCCGCCCCGCGGATCACCCGCCCGGCCAAGGCGGATCCCATCCCCGCCCCCCGCCCGGCACCGGTGATCACCCGCGCCGCCGCGCCCGACGTGCCGGCGATCCGCACCGAAACTCCGCGGCCCGCGCCGGTCGCCGTGCCGGCGCCAGCCCCCGTGGTCGCCGAAGCCGCCCCGCCCAGCCCCGCCGCATCGACCGTCGCTCACGCCGAGCCGGCTGCCCCCATCCACGCCGCCCCATCCGCCGACGAGCCCCTCGACCCGGCCCTCCTCGAACGCTACGGCCGCAACCTGTCCAGCCTGTTCGCCCGCCAGCAGAACTACCCGCGCATCGCCGCCATGCGCGGCTGGGAGGGCGAGGTGCAGGTGCGCATCACCATCGCCCGCAAGGGCACCATCGTGTCCACCCAGGTGGTCCGCTCCAGCGGCTTCGACGTGCTCGACCAGAACGCCGTCCAGCTGGTCACCGCTGCCGGCCCGCTTCCCCGCCCGCCCGAGAACCTGCAGAACCGCGAGTTCCAGGTGATCGTCCCGGTGCACTACAAGCTGGAGAAATCATCGTGAGCAACGCCACCACCACGGCCGTGCCCGACGACACCGGCTGGCAGTCGCGCAGCGGCCCCCGCCCCATGTCCCTGCGCCTGCGCCTGAGCTTCGTGCTCACCGCCCTGGCGGCGGCCCTGGTGCTGGCTGGCGCGGCCATGTGGGTGCGCGACGCGCGCATCGCCATCGCCGAGGAAGTCACCGCCGCCAACCGGGTGGCCGCCCAGTGGCTGGGCGCCGCAGCACGGGGCGCCGCCGAAGGCGACCCGGCATGGAGCGAGGAGCGCCTCATCGCCCACCTCACCGCCGTCGGCCGCATCCGCGCCCACCACCTCGAAGCCCGCGACCCGGTGGGCCGCGTGGTGTACCGCTCGCCGCCCTCCGCCTACAAGGCCGGCCACGACGCCCCCGCGTGGTTTGCCGATTGGCTCGGCCCCGACATGCCGGCCCTGCAGCTTCCCGCCGGCCGGCTCACCCTGTCGCTCCAGCCCGACGCCTCCCGGGCGCTGGTGGATCTGTGGGACGACCTCTCCGCTGCCGCCGGCCGTGCCCTGCTGGCGCTGGCCGGGCTCTTCGCCGGCTGCTGGCTGGCCCTCGACCGGGCCCTGCGCCCCCTCGGCAGCGTGATGGCCGCCCTCGACCACGCCGGCCAGGGCCGCTTCGACACCCGCCTGCCCGAAACCGGCCCCGCCGAGCTCGCCCGCCTCGCCCAGGCCTTCAACGGCATGGCCGGCCAGCTCGACCACGCGGTCTCCGAGAACGTCCGCCTCACCCAGCAGCAAGCCGTGGCCCGCACCGTCACCGAACGACTCGAAGCCGACCGCCGCGCCATCGCCCGCGAGCTCCACGACGAGCTGGGCCAGAGCATCACCGCCGTCGCCGCCCTGGCCGGCGCCATCGTCCAGCGCTGCACCGACAACCCCGCCGTGAGCAAGAGCGCCGAGGTGATCCGCGACGTGGCCTCGCGGATGCACGACGACGTGCGCGCCCTGCTCACCCGCCTGCGCCCGCCCACCGCCGGCAGCAACGAGGAAACCCTGGCCGACGCCGTGGGCAGCTACCTCGCCGCATGGCAGAGCCGCCACCCGGACATCGAGCTGTCGTCCGAACTCTTCGCCGGCCCCTATCCGCTGCCCGACGACATTACCCTCACCGCCCTCCGGGTGGTGCAGGAGTCGTGCACCAACATCGTCCGCCACGCCCAGGCCCGCCGCGTCCGGGTGCGCCTGCTGCGTGAGGAAACCGGTCTGGTGGTCGAGGTGTCCGACGACGGCCGCGGCATCGAGCCCGCCACGGGTCAGGCCGGCTTCGGCCTCACCGGCATGCGTGAGCGGGTCGCCGCGGTGGACGGCCAGCTCGACATCGCCAGCCCCCACGGCGGCGGCACCCGCATCCGCGCCCGCCTGCCCCTGCCCCCGGTGGCCGCTGCCACCGACGCCACGACCCGACTCGCCCCGGAGCCCGCCCTGTCATGAAACTCGATCACCTGACCCTCGTGCTCGCCGACGACCACGCCATCGTGCGGATGGGCTTCCGACTGCTCCTCGAAGGCGTCGGCGCCCGGGTGCTTGCCGAGGCCGACAGCGGCGAAGCCGCCCAGCGCCTGTTCGCCGAGCACACCCCGGACGTGCTGGTGATGGACCTGTCGATGCCCGGCTGCGGCGGCCTGTCGGCGCTGGAACGCATCCTCGCCCGCGAGCCTGCTGCCCGGGTGCTGATCGCCTCGGCCCACGCCGACGCCCTCACCGCCGAACGCGCCCTCAAGGCCGGCGCCGCCGGCTACCTGTGCAAGCGCAGCGCACCCGACGAGCTCCTCCGCGCGGTGGGCCTGGTGGCCGCCGGCCAGACCTACATCGACCCGGAGATCGCCGCCGTGCTGCGCCGCGCCGACCGCCCGGAGCACCCGGCCGAAGCCCTCACCGACAAGGAATTCCACGTCTTCCTGCAGCTTGCCCAGGGCCACTCGGTGGCCGAGGTGGCCGACACCTTCCACCTCAGCCCCAACACCGTCGGCACCCACCTGTACCGCATCAAGCAGAAGCTCGGCGTCCAGAACATGGCCGAACTGGCGATGGCCGCCGTTCGCGCCGGGCTGATCGAAGTCTGACCACGCAGCACCCCCAACCCTGGAGACAACATGAAAAACAAGGCATCCCTCTTCGTCGCCATCCTCGCCCTCAGCGCCGCCCTGCCGGCTGCCGCGGGCAACACGCTCAAGGTTCAGGAGCACATGGACATCGCCGTTCCGCCCGCCAAGGTGTGGGACACCGTGCGTGACTTCAGCAGCCTCGCCTGGCACCCGGCCGTCGCCACCACCACCCTCGACAAGGGCGACAAGGACAAGCGTGGCGCCGTGCGCACCGTCACCACCAAGGACGGCGCCAAGCTGGTCGAAGAGCTGCTCAATCACCGCGACTCCGAGCGGATGCTCAAGTACCGCATCATCGACTCGCCGCTGCCGGTGAGCGGCTACGTGTCCACTCTCAAGGTCAAGTCGGCCAAGGGCGGCAGCCGCGTCGAATGGTCGTCCACCTTCAAGGCCAAGGGCGCTGACACCGCCACCGCCAAGAACGCCGTGCGCGGCATCTACACCAGCGGCCTCGACGCCCTCAAGCAGCAGCTCGAAGCCAAGTAAGCAGCGCCCGCGCCGATGGTCTCCGCCCGAAGTCTGCTGCACCGGGCCGCCATCGGCGCCCTCCAGTGTCTCGTCCTCCTCTCCCTTGCCTGCCTGGGCCTGCCCACACAGGCGGGCGACCTTACCCAGGCCGACATGGCCCGGCGCATCCAGCCGCCGCTCCATGTGGGCGACAAGCTCCGGGACATCCCCGCCTGGCCGATCACCAGCGAGCTGGAGCCCGAAGCCGGCCCGGTCGCCTACGCCTTTGAATCCATCGACCTCGCGCCCATTCCGGGCTTCGAGGGCACGCCCCTCAACCTGCTGGTCACCATCGACCGACGTGGCAACTTCCTGGGCGTCGAGCTGCTGCGCCAGCACGAGCCGGTCTTCCTCTCGGGCCTGGGCGAAGAACCGCTGAAGGACTTCCTGCGCCAGTACGAAGGCAAGAGCCTCAAGCAGGAGATCACCGTCTCCAGCCTCTACGGCAACACCCGCGCCGGCGCGGGCGGCAACCGGGTGGTGCTGGACGGGGTGAGCAAGGCCACCGCCTCGGTGCGCATCGTCAATCAGAGCGTGCTCACCTCGGCCCTGGCCGTCGCCCGCGCCCGGCTGGGCTTTGCCGCCCCCGCCAACAAGGCGCCGCCCGCCGAGGTGCGGCCGGACGTCTTCGAGCCACGCAGCTTCGCCCGGCTGGTGGAAAGCGGCGCCATCGGGCGGCTGCACCTGACCAACGCCGACGTGGAGCAGCGCTTCGCCGGCAGCGAAGGGGCTGGCGTCGACGCGGACGCCCTGGCCCGGCCCGACGCCACCTTCGTCGACCTCTACGTGGCCTACCTCAACGCGCCCACCATCGGCCGGGCGATCCTCGGCGACGCCGGCCACGCCGACCTGATGCGCCGTCTCGAGCCCGGCCAGCACGCCTGGTGGGTGGCCACCGGCGGCCGCGACGCCTTTGTCGACGACGCCTTCACCCGCGGCACCGTGCCGCCGCGCCTCGCCTTCAGCCAGGACGGCGGTCCGGTGGAGCTGCGCGACCTGGACATCGCCCCCGCCCCGCCCGCCGGCGCCCCGCCCCTCAACGCCGCGCTGGTGCTGCGGGTGCCGCCCATGTCGGGCGTCGACCCGGCCAGCCCGGTGCGCTTCGAGCTGACCCTGACCCGCGCCAAGGGCTCGATGCTGCCGGTCATCACCCAGCGCAGCGCCGTCCTGGATTACCAGCCGCCAGCCGGGCTGTTCCATCGTCCGCCCGCCCCGCTGCCCGACTGGCTGATCGCCTGGAAGGATCGCGCCACCGAACTCGCGGTGATCGGCGCGGCGCTGCTCGTCCTGTCGGTGGTGCTCGCCCGGCCGCGCTGGATGTCGGTGTCGGCATCGCGCCTGCGGGTGTTCCGGCTGGGCTTTCTGGCCTTCACCCTCGGCTATCTGGGCTGGTACGCCCAGGGGCAGCTGTCGATCGTGCAGATCACCGGCGCGGTCAAGTCGCTGGCCGCCGGCGCGGGGCTCAAGAGCTTCCTGTACGACCCGGTGAGCCTGCTCCTCATCGCCTTCACGCTGGTGAGCTTCGTGGTGTGGGGGCGCGGCACCTTCTGCGGCTGGCTGTGCCCCTTTGGCGCGCTGCAGGAGTTCGCCGCCCACCTCGCCCGCCTGCTGCGCCTGCCCGAGCGCCGGCTTCCGCCGCGGCTGGGCGATGCGCTCGAGAAGAGCCGCTACGCCGTGCTCGCCGCCCTGGTGGCCGCCGCGGCCTTCGCCCCGCAGCTGGCCGAGAAAGGCGTCGAGATCGAGCCCTTCAAGACCGCCATCACCGTCGGCTTCGACCGGAGCTGGCCCTTCGTGGCCTGGGCGGTGCTGCTGCTGGTGCTGGGCGGCGTGTATTACAAGTTCTTCTGCCGCTACCTGTGCCCGCTGGGCGCGGCGATGACCCTCGGCGGCAAGCTGCGCATCCTCGACTGGTTGCCCCGCCGCACCGAATGCGGCCAGCCCTGCCAGACCTGCCGCCACCGCTGCACCTACGACGCCATCGAGAAATCCGGCGCCATCCGCTACGACCGCTGCTTCCAGTGCCTCGACTGCGTGGGCATCTACCACGACGAAAACCGCTGCGCGCCGATCATGCTGTACCGCAAACGCGCCGCCGCGACGCGACGCTGAAGCCATCGCCCTGAGCCGCCCGCGGATGCGTCGTGCTAGGCGCTCGCGTCGAAAGCCCGTACATTAGCCACCGCTGATTTACATCGAACCGCCCTGCGTCCAATGCCCTTCGCCCTGCTCCTCGTCACGTTGGGAGCGCTCGCCGTCTTCCTGTTCCCGATGCTGGTCCGCCGCGGGCTCGCCGCACCCCGGCTGCGGGAATCGGGACAGCCGACGGATCTGCCATGGCAGACCGTCCGGATTCCAACCGTGCGGGGCAGGACACTCCACGCCTGGTACATGCCCCCTCGCGGCGCCACGCCCGCGTCAGCGGTCGCCGTGCTGCACGGCTGGGGCGGCAACGCGGAGACCATGCTGCCGCTCGCCGCCCCACTGCATCTGGCGGGGCATGGCGTGCTGCTCTTCGACGCGCGCTGTCACGGCAGCAGCGACGACGACGATTTCGCCTCCCTGCCGCGCTTTGCCGAAGACCTGGAGCACGCCCTCGACTGGCTGGCCCGACAACCGGACGTGGACGCCCGACGCCTGGCCGCCATCGGTCACTCGGTCGGCGCGGCGGCGGCCCTGCTCGTCGCGGCACGCCGACCCGCGCTCTCGGCCATCGTGAGCCTCGCGGCATTTGCCCACCCGGCGCGGATGATGGAGCGCTGGCTCGACAGCAAGGGCATTCCCCGCTGGCCCTTCGGGCAACTGATCCTGTGGTACGTACAACGCACGATCGGCCATCGCTTCAACGACATCGCCCCCTGCCACACCATCCGGCAGATACGCTGTCCGGTGCTGATCGCCCACGGCAGCGACGACGCAACGGTGCCGGTGGCCGAAGCCCGCGAGATTCACGCCAACCGGGCCCACGACGGCGTCGAGCTGCGCATCCTGACGGGCGGTCACGACGACTGCCAGGATCTCGACCGGGTGCTGGCCGATGTCGTCCGCTTCCTCGACAGCAGCCTTGGCCCCGAAAGCACCAAAGAAAACGCCCCGCAGACAGGCGGGGCGTTTCTTGCAGAACCGTCCGGCGGAGCGCTCAGGCGCCCTGCCGCAAACTGATGCTCAGCGGGCCGGCACCATGATGTCGGCTTCGCCTTCGACCACGGGCTTGCCGCGGACGGTGCAGATGGTGTCGAACTTGACCTTGCGCTTCTCGGGCACGAGTTCCTTGATGGTGCAGCGGGTCACGACGGTGTCGCCGATCTTCACCGGGGCCTTGAACTTCAGGGTCTGGGCCAGGTAGATCGCGCCGGGGCCGGGCAGCTTGGTGCCGAGCACGGTGGAGATGAAGCCGGCCGACAGCATGCCGTGGGCGATGCGGCCACCGAACATGGTGGAGGCAGCCAGTTCTTCGTTGATGTGCACCGGGTTGTAGTCACCGGAGACGCCGGCAAACATCAGGATGTCGGCTTCGGTCACGGTGCGGGCATAGACGGCGCTCTGGCCGACGGACAGTTCCTCGAACTTGTAGCCGTAGAACTCTTCGAAATTGTTGTTCTGTTCGCTCATTGCTGTTCCCTTATGCATGTTGGTGGTCTGAGACGCATGGCGCTCCCGGGCCGGAACGCTGCCGGCATGAGGCGCCCCGGCAGCATACCGCAAAAAGCGTGACGTTTTTGACGCCGCGCGCGTTCAGCCCGCCGCCAGCAGGCCCTGCTTTTCGATGAAGGCGATGATCTCGTCGAGCCCCTGGCCGGTCTTGAGGTTGCTGAAGATGAAGGGCCGCTCGCCGCGCATCTTCTTCGCGTCCCGGTCCATCACCTCCAGCGAGGCGCCGACCATCGGCGCGAGGTCGATCTTGTTGATGACGAGCAGGTCGCTCTTGGTGATGCCCGGCCCGCCCTTGCGCGGGATCTTGTCGCCGGCGGAGACGTCGATCACGTAGAGGGTGAGGTCCGACAGCTCCGGCGAGAAGGTGGCCGCCAGGTTGTCGCCGCCGGATTCGACGAAGATCAGCTCGACATCGGGGAACAGGCGGATCAGGCGATCGACGGCCTCCAGGTTGATCGACGCGTCCTCGCGGATCGCGGTGTGGGGGCAGCCGCCGGTTTCGACGCCGATGATGCGCTCGGGGGCCAGGGCCTCGTTGCGCACCAGAAACTGGGCATCCTCGGCGGTGTAGATGTCGTTGGTGACCACGGCGAGGTCGTATTTTTCGCGCAGGGCGCGGCACAGGGCGAGGGTCAGGGCAGTCTTGCCGGAACCGACGGGGCCGCCGATGCCGACGCGCAGGGGTTGGCCTTTCATGGAGCTTCCTTGGTCTGATCTTGGGTGGATCTGGATGGGATTGAGGGTTCGGGCAGGGAGCTCACCAGCCGGCGCCACTGGCTGGCCAGTCCGGCATCGTCGAGCAGTTCGGCAAGGCTGGCCGGCGTGGGCCAGTCCGGGTCGGGGTAGATCTCGCACTTGTGCTTCATGCTGCGATGCGGCGCCACCAGTTCGCCGGCGGCGGCGGCCTCGTGGGCGGCGCGGATGCCTTCCGCGATGAGCGCATCGATGAAGGCCGGATCGCGGTTGAGCTTGGAGGCGTAGTCGAGCGGAAAGCGCGCCAGCGGGCCGTCCTCGCGGGTCGCAAGGCGGATGAAGCACACCGTCACTGGCTTGTAGGCGGCAAGCCCTTCCGGCAGCCGGCGCACGCTGCCGAGCTGTTCGGCGATGCGGTTCACCCGGTCGATGGCCCGGAGCTCCTGCCCCAGCGAAAGGTTGCCGGCCAGCTCGTTGCGCCGGTCGGCCTGCTCGTCCGGGGTCAGCGGGCCGGCAGTGCCGCCATCGTAGGTGTTGGGGTTGATCTGCACCACCCACAGCAGGTCGGGCTTGCAGTCGCGGCTGCGGCCGTCGAAGAAATCGTTGATCGGCGGGTTCTGGGAATACAGGCCGTCCCAGAAGACGCGCGGCCCAAGATCGCTGCCCTGATCTTCCTCGAGGGTCAGCGGGGTGGCGATGAAGAGTTCGGGAATGCAGGCGCTGGCCAGCAGCTCGTCGAGGCGCAGGCCCAGCTCGGGCTGGTCGGGAAAGGTGCGGAAAGCCGTCTGGGGCTCACCGCCCGGATTGACGACATCCACCGCGCCCACGAAGAGATCGATGCCCTTGCGGCCAAAGAAGCGATCGGCCTGATCGGGCAAGTCCACCACGGCGCGCATGTCGTCCTTCATCCGGCTCTGCACCAGCGACGACGCAAAGGGCGACGGAGGCGTACTCACTGACGGCAGCCAGCGCTGCAGGCCCATCGCCCACTGGGTGGCGGCGTTGGTGAAGTACTCGCCCCACCAGATCGGCAGTTTGTCCTGAATGCTGAGGCTGGCCTTGTTGCGGTTCCAGTAGCGCAGCACCCGGCGAGCGCCTTCGGCCCAGCTGTCGTCGCCTGGATCGCTCCACGCCATCGCCGCAGTGATCGCCCCGCCAGAGGTACCCGAGAGGCCCAGCAGGTCGAACCACCGGCCTTCCTCACCGATGCGCCGGAAGTGCTCGAAGGAGAGGAACAGGTAGGCCAGCGCGCCGGCGGTGAAGGCCGTGTGGGCGCCGCCGCCCTGGCAGGCGATGGCGAGGCGCGGCACGTCGGCGGACGCCTTTCGGGAGGTTCTGGGCGATTTCTTGGTCGATGGGGGCATCTCAGGAGCGGAAGAGTCGCGAATACTGGGTTTCGTGGCGGCTGCTGGCGATGGCGAGGCCGGGCTGGAAATTGGACCAGTCTTCTGGCGCCAGCACCAGCGCGGCAGCCACGCGGTCCGGCACCCGGGCGGCCAGATCGGACAGCAGGCGCTGGCCGGCGGCCTGCCCGAGGGGCACGGCCTTGACCGCGGCCATCACCATGTTCTCGATCCACGCCCAGGCGTAGCCGCTGATCGCCGGCCCGGGCTCGACCTGCCAGGCCACCGCCGCCGCCGCCCAGGCCACCGGAAAGGCCGGGTCTTCCAACGCCCGCAGCCGCGCCGCCCAGCCGGGCAGGCCCGCGAAGGCCGGCAGATCCACCAGCAGGCGGACCAGCGAGTAGCCCATCTGGACAGTCTCGGCGCGCAGCTCGGCGGTCTCGCGGCTGGCGAGGCACAGGGCGTTGAGCTCGGCCACCCGGGCGTCGTCGCCAGCCGCCCAGGCTTCCATCAAGCGCGCCAGCAGCGGCAGCTCGAAGCCGCCCACCGCGCCGGCGAGGGCGTCGTCGATCCACTCGCCCACCTGGGCTTCGGTCTTGACGAGGCCCGAGTCGATGGCGAACTCCAGCCCCTGGGAATAGGTGTAGGCGCCCACCGGCAAGGTGGGGCTGGTGAGCTGCAGCAGGCGGACCAGGGCGAGGCTCATGCCGGCGCCCGTCACTTGTACTGGTGGATCTTCGCTTCGGTCGCCCCGCGCTCGGCATGGTGATGGCCGTGGGCGTAGGCGCCGGCTTCGGGCTCGAAGGGGGCGGTGAGGCTGGCAACCTCGGCGCCGAGGCCGGTGAGCATGGTTTCCAGCACGTGGTCGGCCTGAATGCGCAGCCAGCTGGCGCCCACCTGCACCGCCACATGGCGGTTGCCCAGGTGATAGGCGGCGCGGGCCAGCGCGAAGGCGTCGGCGCAGCGGGCCTCGATCAGGTCTTCGGGCGCCGCGACCACCTCGACGATCCGCCCGTCGGCCGCCAGCAGGCGGTCGCCACCGCGCAGGATGGTGCCCCGGGGCAGGAACAGGCCCACCTCATCGCCATCCGCCAGCTGGGTGCGCAGGCGGCTCTTGGTACGGGCGTCGAAGTTGAGGGTGAGGCGCGCGGTCGGGGCGGCGTCGCCGGTGTAGAGGGTTTCGATCAGCAGCATCGGTCAGACAATCTCATCTAGCTCAGACTTATCGGTCGGACCTGTAGGTCGGGCTGTAGGTCGGACTTCAGTCCGACAAACCATCCCCGGTGTCGGACTGAAGTCCGACCTACAGGGCATCACTTGCTCAAAAAAGGAAATACCGCTGCGCCATCGGCAGCACGCTGGCGGGTTCGCAGGTGAGGAGCTGGCCGTCGGCGCGGACCTCGTAGGTTTCGGGATCGACGCTGATCTCGCCCTGCCAGTCGTTGTGGATCATCGAGGCCTTGGTGACGCTGCGGATGCCGCGCACGGCTTCGAGTGGCTTGACGAGGCCGAGGCCATCCAGCGCGCCGCTGGCGAGGGACGCCTGGGACACGAAGGTCAGCGAGGTCTTCAGCCCGCCGGCGAAGGCGCCGAACATGGGCTTGTAATGCACCGGCTGGGGCGTGGGGATGGAGGCGTTGGCGTCGCCCATCGCGGCGGCGGCGATCATCCCGCCCTTGAGGATCAGGCTCGGCTTGACGCCGAAGAAGGCTGGCTTCCAGATCACCAGATCGGCCAGCTTGCCCACCTCGACCGAGCCGACCACATGGCTGATGCCGTGGGCGATGGCCGGGTTGATGGTGTATTTGGCGATGTAGCGTTTGGCGCGGAAGTTGTCGCTGCGGGCGCTGTCGCTGCCCAGCGCGCCGCGCTGCACCTTCATCTTGTGGGCCGTCTGCCAGGTGCGGATGACCACCTCGCCCACCCGGCCCATGGCCTGGGAATCGGACGAGAACATCGACAGCGCGCCGATGTCGTGGAGGATGTCTTCGGCGGCGATGGTCTCGCGGCGGATGCGGGATTCGGCGAAGGCCACATCCTCGGCGATGGCCGGGTCGAGGTGGTGGCACACCATCAGCATGTCCAGGTGCTCGTCGATGGTGTTGATGGTGTAGGGCCGGGTCGGGTTGGTGGAGCTGGGCAGCACGTTGGGCAGGCCCGCCAGCTTGACGATGTCCGGCGCGTGGCCGCCACCCGCGCCTTCGGTATGGAAGGTGTGGATGGTGCGGCCCTTGAAGGCGGCGGCGGTCGTCTCGACAAAGCCGGATTCGTTGAGGGTGTCGGAGTGGATCGCCACCTGCACGTCCATCTCCTCGGCCACACTCAGGCAGGCGTCGATGGCGGCGGGCGTGGTGCCCCAGTCTTCGTGGAGCTTGAGCCCGATCACGCCGGCCTCGACCTGCTCGGCGAGCGGCCCCGGCAGGCTGGCGTTGCCCTTGCCCAGGAAGCCCAGGTTCATCGGAAAGGCATCCGCCGCCTGCAGCATGCGGGCGATGTGCCACGGCCCCGGCGTGCAGGTGGTGGCGTAGGTGCCGGTGGCCGGGCCGGTGCCGCCGCCGATCATGGTGGTGACGCCGCTCATCAGCGCCTCTTCGATCTGCTGGGGGCAGATGAAGTGGATGTGGGTGTCGATGCCGCCGGCGGTGACGATCATCCCCTCGCCGGCGATCACCTCGGTGGCGGCGCCGATGGCGATGGTGACGCCGGGCTGGATGTCCGGGTTGCCGGCCTTGCCGATGGCGCTGATACGCCCGTGCTTGAGGCCGATGTCGGCCTTGACGATGCCCCAGTGGTCGAGGATGAGCGCGTTGGTGATGACGGTATCCGCCACCTCGGCGGCCAGGCGCTGGCCCTGGCCCATGCCGTCGCGGATCACCTTGCCGCCGCCAAACTTGACCTCTTCACCGTAGATGGTGAAGTCCTTCTCCACCTCGATCCACAGCTCGGTGTCGGCGAGGCGCACCCGGTCGCCCACGGTGGGGCCGAACATTTCCGCGTAGGCGCGGCGCGAAATCTTTGCCATATCAGGACTCCAGAAAACCGTGGGGAATGCCGGCTGCAGCCGGAAGCGCGTTGCGTCGGCCACCCGCGGGTTCCAGCCCGCAGGACTGTAGGTCGGACTTCAGTCCGACGCGACCGCCCAGGAAAATCCGGGGGTGATCGAGCAAGCGGTGTCGGACTGAAGTCCGACCTACAGGCCGACCTGCAGGCCGACCTGCGGAAAACCCGTGCTGCCCGGAAGCGACTGCACCAAAAGCCGTGCAAGCCCGCATGTTCAAAGCGCTCCCATCACCTGGCCGTTGAAGCCGAACACCTTGCGATCGCCGGCCAGGGCGACCAGCTCGACGGTGCGGGTCTGGCCGGGCTCGAAGCGCACGGCGGTGCCGGCGGCGATGTTGAGGCGATGGCCCCGGGCCGCGGCACGGTCGAAACTGAGCGCGGTATTGGTCTCCGCAAAGTGGTAGTGGGAGCCCACCTGGATCGGGCGGTCGCCGGTGTTGGCGACCACGAGGGTCAGGGTGGCGCGGCCGACGTTGAGCTCAAGCTCGCCGTCCAGCGGATCGATTTCACCGGGGATCATGGTCGCTCCTTACACAATCGGCTGATGGACGGTGACCAGCTTGGTGCCGTCCGGGAAGGTGGCTTCCACCTGGATCTCGGGGATCATCTCGGGCACGCCGTCCATCACGTCGGCACGGGTGAGCAGCGTGGTGCCGTAGTTCATCAGCTCGGCCACGGTGCGGCCGTCGCGGGCGCCCTCGAGGATGGCGGCGCTGATGTAGGCCACCGCCTCCGGGTAGTTGAGCTTGAGCCCCCGGGCCTTGCGCCGCTCGGCCAGCAGGCCGGCGGTAAAGATCAGGAGCTTGTCTTTCTCGCGGGGGGTCAGTTCCATGATGGTTCCGTATGGGAAGTAGGTAATGGGTAGTGGGTAGTGGGCCGTAGGTGCTATGGAGTTGGTAAGTGAACCGGGCTTGGTCGGTTGGGTGATGGGCAGGATTTTGGGAGGTTGGTGAGGCAAAAGAGCGTGGTGAAGCACCGCACCCCCATTTCCTGTTACCCACTCCCTGTAGTGGTCAAGTATTTTCGGACACCCCGATAGGGTGTTTTGCTGCCATGTCCC
>NZ_CALAYQ010000191.1:0-10634 GCF_937894855.1 uncultured Zoogloea sp. | reverse complement strand
ATGTACTTGCACTGGCGATGCCTGCTCGCTTCAGGCAGCAACTGGCTGACGGGCGTTCTATCGCCGAGATCCACGCCGATATCCAGCTGGCGCTGCTGGCAGTGCGTAGAACTCACGATGCGACCGTCTTCACACGCCTGCTGCTGTGTCGTGACGAAGTGGGCCGGCGCGAAACAGCACTTGAGTACGCCGACCAGCTTCCGCTGGCAATGCTGGCTGTCGGGGACATTGATGCAGCCCTTTCCTTTGTGCAGAACTTCCCCAGCCAGGGATACGAGGTTGTCGACGCTCTTTTGGCGCGAGGCGACTTCGAGCGCGCGAAGGAGCTGTTTGAAAGCCTCGAGCCGCTAGCGCAGCTCCATACGTCCAAGTTCCAGAACCACGGGCACAACCACAACATCAACGAGTTCGAAAGGTGGGCAAAGCGCGCCGTCAACTTCCGAGACACCGAACAGATCCAGACAGCGATTGACCACCTCGCCGCAGAGGGGCTACGCCAGCCCGAAAAGTTGGATCCAGAAACTGTCGCGTCGCTGCGCCAGCATTTGAGGAGGGAAGCCGCAGAGGCGATGCTCCTTCAGAAGGTTGGCGCTGATCCACAAGAACTTTGCAGCGATCTCGGGGTAGCCGATGAAGACAAGCCGTCTGTAATGGTTCGCGCAGGGCTTGTGGCAAGTCGGCGTGGCGACGTCGCGCACGCGCTTGCCCTGTTTGATGCCGCCGCCGCCCTTCCTGGCTTCGGAAACGTGCCCAACGGCTACCGCCGCCGTATGGCACTGATTGCATTCCAAGCTGGCCGTTGTGACCTTGCCGAGGCCCTGTTCGACAAGTTGGTCGCACCGATGATCTCCATGTGCGATGACGAGACGGAGCTGGCTGGGCTGGGTAATCTGGTTGGCGCGGTGATGCATCACGCGAGGCTTTGCACGCTGCTCAATAAGCCGCTGCCGAGCGCGACACCGTCGAAGCACACCTTCCTTCATCCGTTCCAGCAGCACGCCTCGACGATAGGCGTGCTTCTAGGTCGCGCCGCCGTCGACAACGCGTCCGTGCTGGCTGGCAGCATCCAGGACGAAGCCCGCATTGCCCTTGGGTACATCCTACGACTGACATCAGAAGGCGGCAGCGAGTCATATCGCATCCAGCAGGCCTTCAACGCGGTCCCCGTGCTCGCGCAAGCCCTGCTGAGGCTCGGCGCCAAGTGTGGCGAGGATGAGTACCGCGCGGTACTTCGAGAAGTTGACGCAGCCATTGCCTCATCGACGCTGGGGGGTACCGCGTACCTGCGACGCCGATTGGCCGTCGATACGTATCAGATTGACGGTGACCGTGTGGCCGCCGTCGACCGGCTCAACGCCCTAGTGGCGGAGCTTCAAGAGAGCACGCCGAGCGAGCAGATTGACGGCCTAGCGGATCTGGCCATCGCATTGGCTGCGGTCGGGGACTTAGAGCAGGCGAAACAGTTGCTGGCGACGGTTCCGGAGCAATGCCTTGGCTACGCATTGGCCCCAAAAAAGGACCCGCAATACGCTATCTGGCGAGACATCCTGGTCCTCGCGAACGCCGTTGACCCAGAGAACCGTGTCAAGCGGGTCTCAAACTTGATGCGGCAGGTCGGCGGCATGACTGAAACGGAAGGGTCGTCGGCCGCGCATCGCCTGACGATGTCGCTCATTGAGGAAGCCATGCAGGTCGGACCTCGCTTCGGCTTCGAGGTGTCAAAGACACTGGCGGATTGGCATCTGATTGGCTGGCCGAACCGCGTTGACCTGCTAATGACGGGGATGGTCCGGCGAAGCCCTGAACTCGCCTTGGCTTGCGCGACGGTCTGGTGCGGACTGTGCCTACCGTTCTACATGGAACCGCATTACAGGGATCCGTACAATGTCGGCGACTTCATCGACGTCGCAGCCGATGCTGTAGGTCCCGGCCAGATTGAGTCTCTCGCGCTGATGCTATTGGGGGTGATCGAGGTAGTCAGCAGAGCACACGAGAGGGTCGAACTGCTCAAGCGCCTTCGCACCGCTGCTGGAAAACAGGGGTTCTCATCCGACGAGCTCGACGCCGCTATCGCTCGGTGGGCATCAGAAGCACCGGAACCGCGGCACTCATATACACCCAGCAAGTACGACTCGGAGACCACTCTCGAAGAGCTTGAGCGCGCCTTCGAAGCAGATGGCGACGAGCTGAACTACAACGCTCCGTACCGTTTCAGAGCTCTGGCCGAGACGGCCCCGCTTCATCTGGTGCGGAGGATGTTTGAGCGCTGGCAGGTCTTGCAGGACGACGCGCGCTGCCGCTTCCTGATGGTGAAGCGGCTGGCTGCGGCGGGAGAGGTTGAGTACGCCAAAAAGCTGATGCAAGGCTACGAGACAAGCAAGGACCCTTGGAGCTCCTGGAGCCAGTGGATGGGCGGCGGCAAGTTCCTCTATTTTGAGGCGAAGAAGCTTTTGGAGGGACCAGCCACGTCTTCCGCCGCCTTCGAGAACATCGTCGATTCAGTGACGGCGGGTCAGGAGAGCACCCAGTCGCTGCTGACAGAGCTGGATTCGATATTGCCAGTAATCAGCGCGAGGCCGGATTGGCCGGCCATCTGGTTGCTGCTTGAGGAGCAGATGGCCTGCACTCGCGAGTTCCAACTGGGACGGCCCTTCCAGCCGAGCGAGCTTCCGCTCAGCGACACGGATCTTCTGGAGGACTTGCTGCACTTTGCCTATCGGCTGCCCGTTGCAGAAGTTCAGCGACACGCACGTAATTGCGCGCTGCGCTTGGCAGGGCAAGCCGGACACGGTCAAGCTTTGTTCAAGTCCCTTTTGCGGCGACTTCTAGCAGGCGAGTTCGATGCCCCCTTGCAGGCGCTCGGAACGCTGCTGGCTGCTGACAGCGTGAACCTTGCACCCAAGTTGGGCTCCACCGTGGCCGCGTTGATCAGTCACCGCGACATCGCGGTGGCAGAGTCAGCCGCGCTCTTGTCGCATCGGTGGGGGCTCGCCGTCTTCTTGGACGCGACGCCACTGCCGCTCTTCTATAAGCTCGAACTCGAGCACCCCTCAGAGGGCGACCCTGCGTTGAGGGACGAGAGAACTGGCGCGATGCGCGTCGAGTCGCCGCTTGGCTGGACCCAGATGTTGCGCTCCACGGCACAGCACATCGCGAAGGTTACAGGCATCGACGAGATGACAGTCCGCCGACGCGCGGCGATGTTCATCCAAGATTGGGGGGGGCTTGAGGCATTCGGGCCCTCTGGCGTCAAAAGGCTTGAGGCTCAGCTTCGCGTTCTCAACATGCAGATCACTTACCTGAAGCCTCACGCCTACATTGCCATTGCCGCCCTTCGCCACGTCGCGGGAGAACTGCGGCTGGCCGGCAAGCTGACCGGCCGCGACAGGCCGACGCTGTTGGAGAGTTTGGGTTGCCCGCTTCCCCCTCGGCCGCTGAAGCTCCCGCGAGTGCGTCCCGAATGGATTCGAATGCCGCTGATTGACCGAAGTGCCGGTTGGTCCGAGCGAGAGCAGAAGTGGGTTGACGAGGTCGACAGCGACGTTGCGCCTTTCCCGGCACACCACGACGGCCAGGTTGTGGCCGAGGTGTCGCTCTTCAAGATTTTTAGGCCGCGCCTATCGGAGCACCGCCTCTCCCGTTTTAGAGCACCCTCGGCACAGACTGACAGTGAGGACTTCGACGACTGCTATACCAAGCTGCCAATTGCTGTTTGGCTAGGTCAGTACCTCGCACTTGACAATGAACTGGCGCCAACGCTGGTAAGGCGGGTTGTTTGCTCTGTGGACATGGGCTTCGACGCAGCAGCCTATACTTTCGCGTTGTGCCCGAATTGGGTGATGAGGCTTCGCTGGCATGCGCACGACAACGAACCGAGTGTCTTCCTCGACGCAAGCGGAGCTGTAGTCGCGAAGCTCCATTGGTGGCGTGACGCCGGACTGGTTGATATCGATGAGGAGTCTCTGGTGGGCGAGGGTTGCTACCTCGTTCTGACGCCGGTAGGCCTCAAACAAATCACCACTGCCCGTGGGAAGTTGGACCTGGACATCAACGTGTTCGCAAGCAGGCAGATCAAGCTGCCAAGCAGCTACGGGCAATCTCTCTTGAAGACGGCGAAGAACGGATACTCGCTCTAAGCTATGCACATTCAGCGGCGATGCCAGGCGAGAGGGCTCACGCTGGCTTGAGCCGGTAGTTCCGGAATACTGCTTCCGGCCAGGGGGCCAGCGTTCGTAGTGCCTCAACGACCGACCGCCGGCCATCAAGAGTCATTCGTCGGTCAAACCTATCGGGCCGGTTAAGCTGATCTGAGTCACTCGCCCAGCGCGCCACTATCGGCAGCATCAGCACAAACCGCTCCTTGATCGTCATCGCCGTTCGACCGACGCAACTCGCGCAGCGAAGCAGTGATCAGGCCGTATTGACCGGCGCCGCAGGCGAAGCTGCGGCTTTAGACCTCTTTTGCGCAAGGTCGTAGTTCTTTACGAAAGTCATGAACGCGTCGTAGACGTCCTTGACGGGGGCGGAGGGATCAGGCTTGCTCGTCGAGGCGAAGATGTCGTAATACAAGGTGAATCTTACCTTGTCCGCCTCCCAGTCCTGCTGCCAGACCTCCTGATACAGCTTCTCCTTTCCTCGACCGGTCGGGCCAGCCGTATGTGTCCTCTTCAGGATTTCGGAGAAGCACAGAGAGTTGACAGCATGAATCAACGCCTGGAGTGCATCAGCGATCTCTTGTAGCTGTTCAACCTGAAGGGCCAACGGCTTCTCGAGCAGTGGCTTGTGCTGGTCAATTCCGAGTCGGAGGGCCTGCTGGCTGCCGAGTTTGCCGAACCGATGAATGCCGCAATGGCGCACTTGGCTGATCGCCTCAAAGTTCTGGAACAACTGCTGAAGCGAGTCAGGAATCTCGATGCCACACAGGGAGCGCAGTTCGCTAAAGACGTTCTTGGCGGATGCGAGCGAGACGCCTTCGAGGAGGGACTCGGGAAGCAGCGCGGGTTCATGATGGATCGCGGCGCCATATGTCACCGTCCGCGTTGCGGCATTGGCCTCACACGCGGTGTCTTGACGAATCAGGCGCCGCAGCAGAGATCGGAAATAGCCTTCCGCTGCTGAAACCATGCCCAGGTACACCAGTGACCCGAGCATCGGCACGTATTCGTTGTGCTGCTCTGCCCGCAGGTACAGCTTGTTGATCTCAGCAAGGTTCCGGCGGAACTCGTCGATTGGCGACTCAACCACTGGTACGTGCGCCGCATCGAACCACTTGGCCGTATCTAACTTCGTTGCGGTCGGTGCCGGGAAGGGCGTGATAGTTTCCAACAGGCTCGTGGTGTTCTTGCTCATGGTCACGACAGGTACTCGTCAAGAAAAGCTTGAACTGCATCAATGATGGTCTTGGCGCGCACTTGGCCAACGCGATGAATCGTGCGCAGCGTCGTGCCTGGGTCCTGCAGAGCGATAAACTCGCCAACCGTCTGCGGCAACGTGTCCGAGCTGCTGAGTTTTTCTCGTTGCCATGGCGTTAACCCCGGCACATCGGCTAGTCGCGTCAGCATGAGCCTGTCGTACGTCGATTCGTCAGTGAGCTTTTCCCCACAGTTGAAGCAGTACTTTGCGCCCTCCACGCGCTTGGTCTGGCAGTTAAGGCAGTTCGGAAGGTCCAGGCACAGTGCTTCAAGCGTGGGAGAATCCAGCAGAGTGGACATCGATCGACGCACGGGATGCTTCTCGTCAGGACGGGACAGCATGTCGACCGCAAATCTCGGCGAGAAGCCGCCCTTCTTTGCGAAGGCGCGACGTGCCTGAACAGCTGCCAGGTGGGGTACAAATCGCACGTAGTCGCGATCGCCGTGGGAGACACCTGAGACTGCGTAAACCATGCCAGCCTCTTGAAGCAGCAGGAGCATGCGCTGCACATACGGCTTGTCATTGACGCCCGACGCATCAATCCCGATGTACAACTGGCGCGTCGTACCTTCGAGCAGGAGCTGGTTGGCGTCGTAGACGGCTTCAACCATCTTGTCTAGAAGCTGCTTGCCGACGCTAACGATGCTGGAGAACTGGGGCTTCTTGTCTTTTAGCGTCAGGTATTCGAGTACGCGGTCAGCCAGAAACTCGTCGATGGTGACGTTGAAAGTGCTCTGGGCCGTCCCATGGCGCTTCGCGTTCTTCAGGTAGCTCCGGACCAGCGTCATGAACGCGCGGGGGACCCCGAAAGCGCAGTAGGCGAGTAGCTCTCGGATGTCATTAGGAACCGAGGACATGTCTGGAAAGCGCTTTGCGCCAATGTCCAGCATGAAGGGCAGGTAGTCTTGGTCAGTGACGCGCTTCCAGACGAAGATCGTGTCAGCCTCGTGCCCCGCGTGGAAGTTGGGGCCGTACTCCGTAGTGCCCGGGTAGACCGACGCCTTCGGCGCGATTCGAGCAGCTTTCAGCGCCCGATAGATGTCGAAGAAGTGAGACAAGTACTCGGGAGTGAGAGTGAGCGCAGCATCGTCGAGCAGTAGCACAATCCTCCGACGTCCGAGCGCGTCTGAGCTGCGGAGGAGCAATTGCTTGACTCGGTCGATCGTCAGCCTGCTGGCGACCTCGTCGAGCTCCGCGCTCAGAGGCTGGTTCTTCTCGTAGGCGCCGATCAGGTCCCGCAGCTCTGTCTCGTTGAACTCCAAAAGCGCGTCGATGTCGATTGCTAGGTCGAGGTCTTGTGCGTTGAACGCCTCGATGGACTCGTGGCAGCCAACCATGACGTTGGCGAGCACCCAAACGTAAAACATCGACATAGCCTCTGGCCGACGACGCAGCAGGGGCTCCAGCGTGTAGTATCGGTTCAGGTTGATGTAGATCGCCAAGGGAAGATCCGGATCGGCGATGCATTGCGTAAAGGCAAAGCGCATCAAGTGCGTCTTGCCGCAACCGCGCGGGCCTACCAGCAGCTTCGCGCCTGACCCCGTCAGGGACCGGATCCACTCTTCCGCGTCGTTTGTCAGCGCCGTCCTGGAGGGGAATGCAGCAAGCTCCAGATGGTCTGCACGCTCTTCATATTGCTGCTCGACCTCGCGCTCTTCGTCTAGCGTTAGAGACGATGCGTTGTCCAAGGCTGAAGTACTCATGTATGTATCACAGGTTGGGTGAGCCGATTGAGCCAAGGATAGGCTCAATCGGCAAGGTGCCGGGCGGCGAAGCTTTAACCTTTAACAACAGCCATGACGCACAGCTGTCTTCAGAACTGGATCTCGAGCACGTTCCGCTTGGACAAAAAGCGCGCCGCAACACCATGGGCCGAGGTCGCCAGCGCGCGCTGGCCTGCATCACTCTCGAGGAACCTGTAGAGCCGCTCGCGGTGCTCCTCGGTCGCGCGCAGCGCAAATATGCAGTCGCTAATAACACATGGACCGTGGACCACCAGGGCAAGGCGGTTGTGTAGATTGCGGCCCACGCGTGCAAGGAGGATGTCACCAGGCCATGCCAAGTGAGCGTTACGGCTCATCGTCCTGGCTGCACTATCGCTGAGTGAGAAACGCTTGGGCACGATCCGAATGGTGTTCTCGCCATCAGGCTTGGCAAAGTCGCCAAGGTGAAAAACGGCGGTAGGAAAGCCCCCAATCTCGGAAGAGCAAATCGATCCGCGAATCACATCGGTCAGGGCGTCGCCTACTTGAATCCGCCGATACCCGTCTTGCAAGCGTTGTGCGGAGCTCGCTTGCGCATGGAAGGTGTAGTCCATCCGTTTGGCGGCGAATTCCTGCGGAACGTCGACTGCGGAGCTTAGCTGGCCGTCTGGGCCCATCTGGCGGAGCGTCAGCTGGTCAGTCTCTCCGGCCATCTTGGACAGCACCGCCAGGTAGGTCTGGGCTTCGGTGCCTTTGAAGACACCTCGCGGCAACTGTACGACCTGCTCAATCAGATGTTGGCGCAACAGCGCACGACGCACGCCGCCGAACCGTTCGGCGGTAACTAAGCCGTCGGGCAGGATCAAACCCAGCTTGCCCTTACGGCGCAGGAGCCGAAGGTTCTGCGCGAGGAACAGCAGATCCGCTCCTGCATCGTGCAACGAGGCCAGTGCTCCTGAAAGGCCAGCGTCTTCGAGGATGCAGCCAAAATCGGCTCGCCAACGCGGCCGGATGTAGGGCGGATTGCAGACTGCCACGTCAACGGTGCCCAGGCGCACACCGATCTTGTTCGGCAGGTCCTCGTCGAGCGCATCGTGCACAAAGTGGATGTGCTGTGGAGTCTGGCCCAGACTGTGTGCACTCTGCCGTTTGGAGGGGCACTTGTCGGTATCAACGGTAATGAGTCGGGCGGCTTGCCAGCGAGTTGCTGCAGCAGCGCATAAGGCACCCGAACCGGAGCCCAGTTCGAGGACCAGTTTGGGCTTTGGGACGTTGATGCGCTCAATGAGGGTGCGGCTGACCTCGGGGGACGTGTAGTACCGCCCCGAAGGATCGGATGTGCGCCCCGATCTAATTAGGTTGTGACCAGCATAGTCCGTTTCTGCCGTCATCTTACTAGTCTCATGCAACGCCGCTTGCTATAAGAAAAGCAGTGGCTGAATCGTTGACCGCAAATCCCGACAGTGTATCGCGTCTGGATGCGGGCGGCTATTGCCGATAGACAATACGCGGAGTGTCGAACGAACCCAGTCGATGACCGCAATGAGTTCGTGACCGCATGCTCGATACAGGGGGCCCCAGATGGCTGAAATCGCTGCCCTCCGAGGCCATTGCCACCGACGGCTGTTCCGGCCGAGGTGCCGTCGCTCGTTCGACAGGCTCTTCCTCGGTCTAAGCGGGCTCTCACCAGCCTGAGTTCGACGGTCCGCGTTCGATCCTAAGCGGTTGATTGCCGCCCGGGAAAACGGACGCTACGGTGAGCCAGGCGGCAGACCCGCCGCAGCACAACACTGTCAAGACCGAGCCAGCAACCAACCGACGGGACGGTCCGCTCGAGCGAGATGCTGGGCGTATTCTCACCACAACTTCCAGCACGGTTTGTCTTTGTCACTTGATACCGAGGCTTGGCGCGGTTGCAAGTGCTTAATCGAGGCGCCCCTTGGGCTCGTGAGCTACTCAAACAGCACCGTCTGTACTATGTGCCTCCGGGCAAGCAGGCTGATGAAATGGGCCAGCGCTTCGACGTCCAGCGTCCAACCTCACGAGAGTCGGCCTTCGTGTTGCCCGGTCGGAGGTAAATCGAAGCCACTCACCCCCGCTCCCGCACAAGCCAGAGCCACGCTCCTTGCGGTAAAGTCGCGCGCTCACGCCGTACGGCGACCCGACACGCAACGACCCCATGGCCATCAAGAAATCCGATCTCTACTCGTCCCTTTGGGCTTCCTGCGATGAACTCCGCGGCGGCATGGACGCCAGCCAGTACAAGGACTACGTCCTGTTCATGCTGTTCATCAAGTACATCACCGACAAGTACGCCGACAGCGACGCCTTCGCCCCGCCGGTGATCATCCCGAAAGGCGCCAGCTTCAAGGACATGATTGCCCTCAAAGGCAAGAGCGACATCGGCGACAAGATCAACACACAGATCATAGCTCCGCTGGTCAACGCCAACAGCCGCCTGTCGAAGAGCGACTTCCCGGACTTCAACGACCCGAACAAGCTCGGGCAGGGCCCGGAGATGGTCGAGCGCCTGACCAACCTGATCAGCATCTTCCAGAAGCCGGAGCTCGACTTCTCCCAGAACCGTGCCGAGCACGACGACATCCTGGGCGACGCCTACGAGTACCTGATGCGCCACTTCGCCAGCGAGAGCGGCAAGAGCAAGGGTCAGTTCTACACGCCGTCCGAGGTCAGCCGCGTGATCGCCAGGGTGATCGGCATCGGGCCGGACAACACCAAGGCCTCCACCACTGCCTATGACCCGACCTGTGGGTCCGGGTCACTGCTGCTGAAGGTGGCGGCCACCGCCGGCAAGTCCATCACGCTGGAAGGTCAGGAGAAGGATGTGACCACCGCGGGCCTCGCGCGGATGAACATGATCCTGCACGACTTCCCGACCGCCAGCATTCTGCCCGGCAACACCCTGGCCGCGCCCAAGTTCAAGGACGGCGAGCAGCTGCGCACGTACGACTACGTGGTGGCCAATCCGCCGTTTTCCGACAAGGCGTGGAGCACCGGCCTCACACTCGGCGACAGTGGCAGCGGTGATCCCTACAAGCGCTTTAGCTGGGGCGTGCCACCTGCCAAACAGGGTGACTACGCCTACCTGCTGCACATCATCCGGTCGATGAAGGCCACCGGCAAGGCAGCCTGCATCCTGCCCCACGGCGTGCTCTTCCGCGGCAACGCGGAGGCCGTTATCCGCGAGAAGCTGGTCCGCTCCGGCATCCTCAAGGGCATCATCGGCCTGCCGGCCAACCTCTTCTACGGTACCGGTATCCCCGCCTGCATCCTGGTGCTGGACAAGGAGAACGCCGCCGCCCGCAAGGGCGTCTTCATGATCGACGCCAGCAAGGGCTTCATCAAGGATGGCAACAAGAACCGCTTGCGGGAGCAGGACATCCACAAGATCGTCGATACCTTCACCCGCCAGATCGACACCCCGCGCTATGCCCGCATGGTGCCCTTCGACGAGATCGCCGACGCCCGGAACGACTTCAACCTCAACCTGCCGCGCTA